>NZ_JBHUEN010000015.1:0-13760 GCF_042680785.1 Paracoccus pacificus | reverse complement strand
AGCCGCGCGCAAGGGTGGCCGACTTTTGCGCCGCCCAGTGGCTGGGTTTTACGCCGCCGTTGACAGTTCGTCTGGATTGCAATAGGAGCGGACGCCCTCGATGCCACGGATGCGGAACTCTTCGGGAATGTCCGAGGCCGGCGCCGCCAGCGGCTTGTCGGGCGCATCGGATTCGATCAGCTCGACACGGTGGCCTTCGTGATCGGAAAAGACCAGACGGGTCGGCTGCGTCGGATCAAGCCGGATCATCTCGCTGAAGATCTGTTCCTGCGTCAGCCGGTCCATCCAGTATTCAAGCGCCTCGTAGGAGCCGACGCGCAGGATCGCTGCGGCGATGTTGCCCTTGCCGGGCTGAGCCTTTGGGGCCTCGTTGAATTCAAGGAAGGTCACCACGCTGCCCGGATCGCCGGTCTCGTCGCCGTAATAGGTGTGATAGCGGAAGGTGGTCTCGAAATTCAGCGTCTTCTTGACGAACCTCAGCCCCATGACCCGGCACCAGAAGTCAAGGTTGGCCTTGACGTCCGAGGTGATCCCGGTGACGTGGTGATTGCCGTCCAGCGGCGTCTGCGGTCTGTTCGGTCGATCAGCCATAGTTTTCTCCTCCTTAATCGACGTTCAGTTCATGGCGGGGATGCGCGTTTCCTGCGCGGCGGTCCCGGCCGGTTCTTCGTCGGCGATGTGATTGCGCAGCGTCCCCAGCCCCTCGACCTCGATCTCGCAGATGTCGCCGGGTTTCATGAACAGGGGGGGCTTGCGCGCCAGACCGATGCCGGCCGGCGTTCCGGTCACGATGACATCGCCGGGCACCAGCGTGATCGCCTCGCTGATGATCGCGATCAGCGTCGCTACGTCGAAAACCATGTCATCGGCCGAGGCGTCCTGCATGACGGCTCCGTTCAGGCGGGTTTGCAGACGCAGCCCGCGGCAGCCCGGCGGCAGCGCGTCGGCGGTGACGAAGGCCGGCCCGAAGGCGCCGGTGCCGTCGAAGTTCTTGCCGACGGTCCATTGCGGCGCCTTGGTCTGATAGTCGCGCACCGAGCCGTCGTTGAAGATGGAATAGCCCGCGACATGGTCAAGCGCGCTGTCCTTGGGGATATGGCGTCCGCCGCGACCGATCACGGCGGCGATTTCGCCCTCGTAATCCAGTTGATGCGACACGCGGGGCCGGATCATCGCGTCCATATGGCCGATCAGGCTGGTCGAGAAGCGGGCGAACAGCGTCGGATAGTCCGGCTGCTGAAAGCCGCTTTCCGAGGTGTGATCGACATAGTTCAGCCCGACGCAGATGATCTTGCCGGGCTGCGCCAGCGGCGGCAACCAGCGGGCCCGCCGCATGTCGATCTCGCGCCCGTTGCGCAAGATGCGCGCGGCATCGGTCAATGCGTCGGGGCCGTTCTGGATCAGCGTCAGCAGATCGCCCGGATAGCCGCTGTCGTTCGCGTTCAGGCCAAACACGCGGCCGTCTTCGGTTTCGACGCCCAGACCGGCCTGATTGTTTTCCGCAAAGGATACGAATCTCATCTGCTTTTCCCCCTTCCGTTTGATGAAGTGGTAACCGGTGCATTGCCGCCACGTCAACAAAAAATATATTTTATGTAAGAAAAAATTTATTGCGCCTTGTCCAGCTTGGCGCGACAAGGGGTCATGACCAGTGAGAACAAGACATGAGTGAAAGCTCCAGCATCACCCGGATCGCCTATGACACGCTCAGGGGCGACGTCCTGTCCTGCCGGCTTGCGCCGGGGACGAAGATCGTCATCGCCGATATCTGCAAGGAACGCGGGTTCAGCCCCGGCGCGGTGCGCGAGGCGCTGTCGCGGCTGACCTCGGAAGGGCTGATCATCGCCGAGCCGCAAAAGGGCTTCCGGGTCACGCCGATCTCGCGCGAAGACCTTCTCGACATGACCGAGGTGCGCGCCAACATCGAGGCGCAATGCCTGCGCCGCGCGATCGAGCTGGGCGATCTGGCGTGGGAGGGGCGCATCATCGCCATCTATCATCAGCTTGCGCGCACCCCGGAACGGGCGGCCGAGGATGCCTCGCGGGTCAATGACAGCTGGGCGAAGGTCCATCATCAGTTTCACGCAACGCTGGTCGAGGCCTGCGACAGCCCGTGGCTTTTGCGGATCCGCGAGATGCTTTATGCCCAGTCCGAGCGTTACCGCCGCCTGTCGGTGCCCCTTGCGCATCAGACCCGCGAACTGGACCGCGAGCATCACGGCATCATGCAGGCGGTCCTCGCCCGCGATCCGGATCAGGCAAGCGTCTTGATCGGCGAGCATTTGCGCAAGACGACCGATATTCTGCTGTCTTCGGCGGTGTTGCAAAGCAGCGCCTGAGGTCTGAACCGCTTTCTGCAAACCGAATGGCGGCGGATAAGACGCGCTGAAATCTGCTGGTCGATATGCGCGCCTTGGGGGGTGTCGGACTGGGGGCGTGGGATCGCGTGATGTGCCGCCCCTGTCTTGCAAACCGGTCCTAATTCGTCCGGTCATCCCGGCTTTTCCGGCCGTCCCGATCTGTCGTTTCCTGATCATGGCGGCGGGCCGCTTATGCGGGGAAGGATCGTCATGCGCCGGGCGGAGTGGTCGGGCGCAGCGCGCTGCCGCGCCACCGGGCAAACCGGCAACCTTCGAAAACTCTGGAACAAAATCGCGATCTCGCGGTTGCACGCCACCGGGAATTCATCGGACCGGCGCGTGCCCAGGTTTTCCCGCGAAAGGACCGTCTTCGGACGCGGGCACGCCGACCAAGTTTGCGAAGGAAAGGAAATTGTCATGAGCGATACTGAAGTCCTTCTGGCCGACACACAGGGTGTCGATGCGACGCCGCGCAGGGTCATGGACTGGCCTGCGATTTTCGCCGGCGCGGCGATCGCCGCCGGGGTCACGGTGGTGCTGACCGGCTTTACCACGGCCCTCGGCCTGGGCTCGATCTCGGCCGAGCCGGGAGAGCAGGGCGGCGGGTTCATGGGCGTTCTGGTCGCGCTGTTCGCGTTTCTGGGCATGCTGCTGGCCTATGCGCTTGGCGGCTATGTCGCCGGGCGGATGCGCACCCGGGCGGCGGGGGTCAGCTCGGATGAGACCATGGCGCGCGACGGCACGCATGGCCTGACCGTCTGGGCGGTGGGCACGCTTCTGGCGACCCTGCTTACCGTGATGATCGCGACCGGCGGGTTGCGCACGGTCGGCAATGCCGCCGCTTCGCTGGCCGAGGCCGGCGGGTCCGCGGTCGGCGGCGCGCTGCAGGGCACCGGTCAGGTCGTCGGCGGCGTCGTCAGCGGCGCGGGTCAGGTTGCGGGCGGCGCGATCAGCGGCGCCGGGCAGGCCATCGGCGGTCTTGCGCAGGGTGCCGGGCAGGCCGCCGGGGGCGGGGGCCTTCAGGACATGCTGCCCGGCGGGATGCAGGCGAACCCGATCGACTATCTGGCCGATCAGCTTCTGCGGCCGCAGCCGGGCGCCACGACCAATTTCTCGAACGAGGCGATCCGCCGCGAGCTTGGCAATATCCTTGGCAATGTCATCCGCACCGGTGAATTGTCCGAAGCCGACCGCACCTATCTGGTGCAGGCGCTGGCGGCCCGGACCGAACTGTCCGAGCAGGAGATCAACCAGCGCCTCGATCAGACCGTCCAGTCGATCACCGCCATCCGCGACGACGCGCAGCAGCGGCTTGACCAGGCCCGCACCCAGGCCGAGGAACTGGCCGCGCAGGCGAAGGCCGAGGCCGAGCGCCTGCAGGCCGAGGCCCAGGCACGGCTGGAAGAGGCGAAGCAGACCGCCATCGACGCCACCGAAGCCGCCCGCAAAGCGGCGATCTGGACGGCGCTGCTGCTGGCGATCTCTTCGATCGTGGCGGCCGGGGTGGCCTTCGCCGCCGCCGTCAAGGGCGGGCAGGACCGCGACAGCGGCCGGTTCTGGCTGCGCCGGTCGTAAACCCGGCGGATCGGGAAAGCCGCAAGGGCCGCGTATCGCGCGGCCTTTGCGCACTTGCGCGGCTGCAGGACAATCGCCAAGCTCAAACGGGGTTGGAGGGTAGGTCATGCCTGATGACAGCGAAACCGTCGCGGGGATAGCGATCAGCAGCGCGGGCCGCGTGATCTTTGACGATCCGCCCCTGACCAAGGGCGATCTTGCGCGCTATTACGACCGCATCGCCCCGGCAATGCTGGAAGAAATCGCCGACCGCCCGCTGTCGCTGTTGCGCCTGCCGGAAGGGATGGCGGGCGAGAGGTTCTTTCAGAAACACCCAGGCAAGGGTTTTCCGGCCAGCCTGAAGGTCGTCGAGATCGCCGAAAGCGACGGCGCCCGGCATCCCTATGTCTATGTGACCGATGCGGCCGGGATCGTGGCCGCGGTGCAGATGGGAACGGTCGAGTTTCACGTCTGGGGTGCCTGCCGCGACAAGCTGGACCGGCCCGACCGGCTGGTCTTCGACTTCGACCCTGATGAGGCGCTGAGTTTTGCCGATGTCCGTCAGGCGGCGCTCGACCTGCGCGTCCTGCTGGCGGATCTGGGGCTGGCGTCATGGGCGATGCTTTCGGGCGGCAAGGGGGTGCATGTGATCGTACCGCTGAAACGCACGGCGGGTTGGGACAGGGTCAAGCTGTTCGCGCGCGGGGTGGCCACGCTGATGGCGCAATCCCAGCCCGCGCGTTTCGTGGCCGAAATGTCGAAGGCCAAGCGCAAGGGCCGCATCTTCATCGACTGGCTGAGGAACGAGCGCGGGGCGACCGCCATCGCCCCTTTCTCGGTCCGCGCCCGGCCCGGGGCGCCGGTGGCCTGTCCGGTCGGCTGGGACGAGTTGCCGGAAATCACGACGGCGGCCGCATTTTCGACCGTCGCGGCGCTGGAACGCGGCTGGTCGGGGGTCGACCGGCCGCCGCCGCAGACGCTGTCCCCGGGGATCGTCGATGCGGTCGAGGCACGGCGCGCCGCGCTTTGATCTCCGGCGCGGGGTGAAATATGGCGGGAACATCCCCCGGCTGAAAAGGTTGCCCTCCCTTCGATAATGGCGTCATCGCCGTCGCAAAGGAGGAAATACCATGTCCGCCCCCCAGACCGACCCGGAAAAGCAGGTCCGCAACCATCTGGTTCCCATCGTGGGGATCATCGTGATCGTCGTGGTCGTGTTGCTCGGCTTCCTGTGGTGGATCGGTGACGAAACCGACGATCCCGCAATGCCGGGCGAGACGGTCGGGCCGATCGAGGAAATTCCCTCTGCGCCGCAAGGCACCACGACCGGGCAGCCGCCGGGCTGAGCCGGTGCCGGACCGTCGTGCAGAGGGCAGACCGAAGGCGCGCCATGAAAGGGGGCGCGTCCTTCCTGTAGGTTTCAGGCGAACGCGATCCGATGGCATGGCCATTGGCGCTTGCGTTGCGTCACGCGAAAACTGCCGGAAATTTGAAATGAAAATCCTCGCCCGACGCCAAAATTGGGTTAATATAAGTGAACCAGTATGGCGACATGGAGGCGCATATGCCCGGTGACGAAGGTGACCCGATTGTCGCAACCGAACTGGACGCGATGTTGTCGGCGTTGCTGATACAGGCAAAAAAAGAACCTATTTCCAAAGAACTGCGGGAATTGGCCGCGCGACTCGAGGCGGCTTTGCAGAACGCCCGAACCGCCGGAAACGGGTTGGTCGAAGAGTCGCGCTGACCCCCGAACCCGCCGGACCGCCGGGACTCGTTCGCACCCGGGGGCTGGATCGCGTGCCCCCTACTGCCCACATGGGTGAAGTAGAAACGCTGGTCGGGAGTATTGGAACATATGTCTGACGACATATTGGCGCATATCCCCGCGCTTCGGGCTTATTCACGCGCATTATGCCGATCCATCCCGGAGGCCGAGGATCTGGTTCAGGAAACACTTTTGCGCGCAATCGAAAACGCGCGGCGTTATGAGCCCGGCACCAATATGCGGGCGTGGCTGTTCACCATCATGCGCAACCGTTTTCTGACCAATTGCCGCAAAAGCGCGCGTGAACGCACTGGCGCCATGGATTGCGTCTCAACGGTGGCGCGGGTCAAGGCCGACCAGGAATGGCATTTGCAGGCCAATCACATGTGGGCCGCGCTGGAGGATATTCCCCTTCATTACCGCGAGGCGATCATTCTGGTCGGGGTTCTGGGGGAAAGCTATCTTGACGCGGCGCGCATTCTGGATTGCGACATCGGCACGATCAAAAGCCGGGTGAACCGGGCGCGCTCGATGCTGCGCGAAGTGGTCGAACCGATGCTGTGACAAGATAGAGATCAAGGTCCGGGCGGACGCTGCCAAGCCTTCGATCGGCGGCTTTGATCTACTTTGATCGCGGTACCATGGCCGCGCCGGCGCTTGGGCGCGGCCATGGTACGACAAAGGTTGCGTTTCAGTTCGCTTCCATCGCCTCTTGGTTGCCTTCGCTTTCGGCGATCTCGGTCAGCAGGTCATCGGCTTTGGATTCTTCGTTCAGCGTCTGCTCCAGCAACCCGGCGGCATCGTCAAGGCCAAGGTCGCGCGCCCATTGCCGAAGCGTGCCATAGCGGGCGATCTCGTAATGCTCGGCGGCCTGTCCGGCGGCGATCAGCCCGGCATCAAGCGCGGGCGCGCCCTTGAACTCGGACATCACATCGTCGCCTTCCTCGATGATGCCGTCGATCGCCTGACAGGTCTTGCCGCGCGCCGGTTTGCCGATGATCTCGAACACCTTTTGCAGCCGCTCGACATGGGTTTCGGTTTCGGTGCGGTGGTCCTCGAACGCCTGCCGCAGACGGTCGGAACGGGCGGCGCCCGCCATCTTTTTCAACGCCTTCAGCAACTGGCGTTCGGCGTAATAGATGTCTTTCAGCGTCTCATAGAACAGATCGTCCAGCAGTTTGTCTGCCATTGGATAGCTCCTTCCAAGAAGTTCACGCGAGTTGCGCGGGCGGTTGAACCGCCGAGGGCGCGAAATGTTCCCGGGAACAAACCGTCATGCTGAAGGTTGTGGGCGCCAACCGAAAACACGGAGATCATCATGCACCGTCCGATTGCAATGGCCCGATACGATCTGGCATGGCCCTTGGCCGGGGTTCTGGCCTTCGGGCTGTCGATGCTGGTCCTTGGCGTTCTGTCGCTGATGAACGGCCTGCCGTTCTGGATGCCGCTTAATGCCACGACCCATACGTTCTATGGCCCCAACGCGGCGGATTTCACCGGGTTTGATCTGGCCCATACCGGGCTTGGCGCGATCATCAATCTGGCGGCGTGTTTTTTCTGGGCGGCCGTCACCGTGTTCACGGTTCGCGGCGCGCGAAAAGGGCGGATCGGCATGGCGTGGCTTGCCGGTCTTGGGACCGCGCTGGTGGCGGGCGTGGTCGATTATGCGCTTTTGCCCGAATTCCTGCGCCCCGGATGGGAACTGGTGCTGTCGCCATATGCCGTCGCCGGTGGATTTCTGGCGCTGGGTGTCGGTCTGTCGCTGGGGCTGATCGCCGCGCAGCGGATCGCCGACAGGAATGCCGAGTCCGCCCGTCTGAACGCCGAGCTTGGGGCCGTGACCGATATGATAACCCCGACCGATCATCTCGTGCGTTCGGCGCTGGACCGGCGGCGGCATCCGTCCCCTCATGTGATAGATCAGCGCCAGCAGCGCATCGACCCGGCCAACCGGGTAACCGATGACTTGAACCTTCTGCAGGACAACAACAAGCAGCCTGTCGTGACCGCGCGTAACGAAAGGCTGAAGTCATGACCGATTATCCGAAGCCGCCATTTCCGGAACAGCAGCAATCATTGCCCGGCAGCTTCCGGAAGATGGACCCGCGCCCCGATCACGGTGAAGATAGCTGGCAGGGGGCGGACCGGCTGGGGGGCAAGGTGGCGCTGATCACGGGCGGCGACAGCGGCATCGGCCGCGCCGTCGCCATCGCCTATGCGCGCGAGGGCGCCGATATCGCCCTGTCATGGCTGAACGAGACCGAGGATGCCGCCAGCACCGCCGATCTGGTGCGCGGGGCAGGGCGTGAATGCCTGTCGATCGCGGGCGACATCGCCGATCCCGACCATTGCCGCAAGATCGTGGCCGATGTGGTGGACCGCTTCGGGCGCATCGACATTCTGGTCAACAATGCCGCCCATCAGAAGGTGTTCGAGAATATCGAGGATATTTCGGACGCGGAATGGCGCCGGACCTTCGCTGTCAATCTGGACGCGATCTTTTACCTGACCAAGGCGGCGGTGCCGCATATGCCGAAAGGCGCGGCGATCATCAACACCGCCTCGATCAATGCAGACAAGCCCAATCCGCAGCTTCTGCCCTATGCCACGACCAAGGGCGCGATCCAGAATTTCAGCACCGGGCTGGCGCAGATGCTGGCCGATCGCGGGATCCGCGTGAATACGGTGGCGCCCGGTCCGGTCTGGACACCGCTTATCCCCGCCAGCATGCCGCCGGACAAGGTGGCGGAATTCGGCGCCGATTACCCGATGGGCCGGCCCGCGCAGCCGGTCGAACTCGCCTCGGCCTATGTGATGCTGGCCGAGCCGGCGTCGAGCTATGTCTCGGGCGCGACCATCGCCGTCACCGGCGGCAAACCGATGATGTGAGAAGGAGACCAAACATGAGAAAGCGGTTACTCGTGCTTTTCTGTGGCGTGACCCTGGGCCTGATTCTGAAGGGGCTAAGCGATGCCGCCGCGCGCCGGCCAGCCCTTGGGCATCAGCGCATTCGTTCCGCCGGGCGCCGCGAGATGGACGCGCCTCCGCCGACATGGGACATCGTCGACGAACAGGCGGACCAATCCTTTCCCGCCAGCGATCCGCCGGGAACCTATTAAGAAACGGGCGAAGGCACCCCGCCTTTGCCCGTTTCGCATATCCCCGAATGTGGGGGGCATCGCCCTTTCTGTTCGGGCTTGCCTGTCGCTGCGCGCTTTCTAATTCCTCAAGCCTTGCCTGGGTCATCGGCGCGTAGACGTCCCTTCGATGGACGGCGCAGTTCGTCCTTGCCGGTCTCGCGCCCCGTTTGACGGAAAGGGCGACACCCGCCACCTGCTGCCGGGCCTTTGACGTGGCTGGCTTCGATGCTTTCTTCAAGGATCGGCGGCAAGGGATGACCGGCCCCGAAGGGCCGGTCACAAAGGGTTTTAACTGCGATATTCCGGCATGTCCTGAAGCTGATCCTTGGTCCAGCTTGTGACGGCGTGAACTTCGCCATCCTCGTCGCGCATGAATTGCAGGTCGCGCGCCGACACCATGACCGGTTTCGAGCCGATGCCCAGAAAACCGCCGACGTCGATCACCATTTGCGAGTCGGCGCCGATGCCCGAGACTTCGGACACGCTGCCGATCTTTTCGTCGTCGGGGCCGTAGACGGTGGCGCCCTCCAACACGACTTCGGACAGGTCGGCATCGCTCAGGCGTACATGTCTGCTGTGGTCCATTTCAATCGCTCCTTTGTTGCGGTCGAGGCGCTTTAACCGGCCCGCAACCCCTCTGTTCCATCACGCTAGCGTGACCCTTTGGGCGAAAAATATTGCTGGAACATTTGGCGACCTCGCCGGTTCAACCGCCTTCACATTCCACGTCGTAACAGGAGGAGAAGACATGAGACATGTGTTGACCACCACCGCCCTTGCGCTGGCACTAAGCGCCGGCGTCGCGCAGGCGCAGACCACGACCGCACCGGCCGAGCCGGGCACCACGGTCACGACCGAAAACACGGCCGGAGGCACGACGGTCACCATCACCCCGCCCGAAGGCTTTACCGCAAGCGACAAGGCGCTGACGGCGGAAATCCTTCAGGATGCGACGGTCTATGACGCCAATAACGAAGAGATCGGCGAGGTTTCCGGGCTGATCTTCACCAACGGCACGACCTCGTTTCAGGCGGATGCCGGCGGCATGACCACAACCGGCACCGATACCGCCCCGGGCAATGCGACGGCTGGCTCCAGCGCCACGGATACGACAACCGCGCCCGCCGCGACGGACAGCACCACCGCCACGGGCACGACGACCGCGCCTGCCGCGACGGACAGCACCACCGCCACGGGCACGACGACCGCGCCTGCGACGACTGACAGCACCACCGCCACGGGCACGGCAACGCCGCCTGCGGCAACGGACAGTGCCACCGCCGCGACCGGAACCACCGGCGCCGGTGCCGGAACGGC
The DNA here is from genome assembly GCF_042680785.1 of Paracoccus pacificus. NCBI lineage: Bacteria > Pseudomonadati > Pseudomonadota > Alphaproteobacteria > Rhodobacterales > Paracoccaceae > Paracoccus > Paracoccus pacificus. The sequence goes on along the minus strand of NZ_JBHUEN010000015.1, from coordinate 3,621 downwards.
GATGGCAACCGGTTCGGCCGGTCCCGCGGCGGGCGAAGCCAGCACCGCGACGGGGACGCCCACGGGTGCAAGCAATCAGACCGCCGCGACCGGCGCCACCACTGCGGCGCAAGGCGACGCGGGGCAGGGTGACATGGGCGCGATCAAGCAGATCGTCGTTGATGTCGGCGGTTTCCTTGGCATGGGCGAACACCGGGTCGCCGTGCCCGCCGAAGAGCTGGTGATCTACAGCAACGGCTCGGACGACCGCGTCTATCTGCCATGGACGCGCGAGCAACTGGAAGCGCTGCCCGAGTATAACGAGGCAGCCGCACCCGCCGCCAACTGATCGCGGCGACATCAGACCAAGACCCCCGCAACCGGTGGCTTCCGGTTGCGGGGTTTTTCGATGGGGAACCGGGTCGCCGCGATGATCGTTCGGGGCCATGACGGGAACGGGAATATTCTGATGACTGATCTGGACGCACGCACACGCAAGGACGATCTTCGGATCGGCACCTCCTTCTGGTTGAAAACCCCACATTCGACCGTGGCCGCCGAAAAGCGGCTGACGGCCGGCCATGCCGATGTCGTGGTCGTGGGTTCGGGCATCAGCGGCGCATTGACCGCCGAGGCGCTGACGCGGGCCGGAAAATCGGTGCTGATCCTTGATCGCCGGCCGCCGGTGCGCGGCTCGACCCCGGCCTCGACCGCGATGATCCAGCACGAAATCGACGTGCCGCTGACCCGGCTGCAACGCCAGATCGGGGCGCGGGCGGCGAATGCGGCGTGGCGGCGTTCGGTCCGGGCGGTGAACGACCTCATCGGGCTGGTCGCGGAGCTGGGGATCGACTGCGACATGCAGCCGAAACCCGCCCTTTATATCGCCGGAAATACCATGGGCGCGCGGGCGCTGAAAGCCGAGGCGAAGGCGCGGAACCGCATCGGCATCGGCGCGGAATACCTGACCGCCACCGACCTGCGCGACCGGTTCGGCATCGACCGGACGGCGGCGATCCTGTCGACCGATTCGGCCTCGGCCAACCCGGCCCAACTGACGGCGGGGCTGCTGGCGGCGTCGATCGCGCGCGGCGCGCGGATCGTGACCGGGGTCGAGATCACCGACATGGCCGAACTGCCCTGCGGCGTGGCACTCGCCACCCGCGAAGGTCAGGTCGTCACCGCCGATCACGCGGTCTTTTGCACCGGCTACGAATATCTGCCGCAGATGAAGACCCGCGCCCATCACGTCACCTCGACCTGGGCCTTGGCCTCGCGCCCGTTGACCGGGCTGCCGGAATGGATGCTGGGCACCATCGGCTGGGAGGCGGCCGACCCCTATCTTTATTTCCGCACCACGCCGACGGGCCGCATCATCGCCGGCGGCGAGGATGAGGATGCCGCGACCACCAACAGCGACCCCGCGAAACTGGCGCGCAAGGCGAAGATCATCGCCGAAAAGCTGAAGGAGCTGACCGGCGTCGATATCGGCAAACCCGCCTATGCTTGGGCCGCGCCCTTCAGCGTGACCACGGACGGGCTGCCGATCGTCGACCGCGTGCCGGGTTATCAGCGCATTCAGGCGGTGATGGGGTTCGGCGGCAACGGCATCACCTTCTCGATCATCGGGGCGCAGATCGCGGCCGCGCGAATCGCCGGGGAAACCGATCCCGACGCCTTCGTTTTCCGGTTTCGCTGACGCCCGAGCGGCCGAATCCGCCGACGAAAATCCGCCCATGCGCACGACGCGCAGCGGCAATTTTTTTAATACAAACAAAGGTTGTGTCCACAACCCGCAAGACCTGCGACATTGGGCTGGCTTCCATATTCAGGCGAAGGGAATCCCATTATGCAATCGCTTCCCATCGCGGATCCCACCGCATGATCATCGCCCGTCATCTTCACAGCCTGCGCACCTACGCCCATCTGATCTGCATGGATCGCGAGCGTGGCGATGCGTTGCTGGAACATACCCTGCACCGGGCGATTCTGCTGTCCTGGCAGAAGCAGCCGAATTCCGACGTTCTGGTCTGGATGCTGCGGCTTATGCACCAATCCCACCGGGCAGGCACCCCGCCTTGCGCGCGCAAAGGCCAAAGCGCCGTTCTGCTGGCCGAGAGCGATCCGGCGCGCTTCGCGCTGTTCTGTCTTGGGTCGCGCGAACGCGAATCCATCGTGCTGGTCGATATTCTCGGGCAATCCTACAAGAATTCGGCTATCATTCAGCGTCTGAGCCAGAGCGGCGTCTGGCACGCCCGGTCGCGTGGACGCGAAACCCTGCGACGGATCATCTTGAACCTGCCGAGTGGGGGGGTGAGCGATGGAAGCAAACCTGCTGGTACGGAAACTCGCGAATGGTGGCCCCCTCGATTCCGAAGATATCCATCGTCTGAACCAGATCATCCGCGACCCCGTTACCCTGCCGGCCCGGCAGGACATCATCCGGCAGGGAGACGACCCCGAAAACGTCCATCTGATCCTTGAAGGCATCGCCTGCCGCTTCAAGATGATGCCGGACGGCGGCCGTTCGATCATGGCGCTGCTTATCCCGGGCGATTTCTGCGATCTCGACGTCGCGATCCTGCCGGTGATGGACCACAGCATCGGCACGCTGACCGCATGCGTGATGGTCGACATCCCGCGCAAGCAGATCAAGGAGCTTCTGGAACACCATTCCCGGATCGCCCGCACCCTGCGCTGGGCGACGCTGGTGGATGAGGCCGTGCTGCGCGAATGGCTGGTCAGCATGGGCCAGCGCCGCGCCGACAAGCAGATGGCGCATCTGTTCTGCGAATTGTTCACGCGGTTTCAGGCGGTCGGTCTGGCCGAGCCGTTCCTGCTGCCGCTGACGCAGGAACAACTCGCCGACACGCTTGGCATAACCCCGGTGCACGCCCAGCGGGTTCTGGCCTCGCTTCGCAGCCGGAACATGATCGCGCTGGAGGGCCGCGCGATCACGATCATCGACCTCGACCGGCTGATGGCATTCGCTGAATTCAACCCCGACTATCTGCATCTTCCGCCGCCGGTGGATGATTCTGAAGACGTGTGAAATTCGGGTTTTGGCGGGGTGCGCTGTTGTCAGTGATAACCCCCAGGGTCGGTTTGAGTGCATGGTCATTTCGAGAAGGGCTGGTGGGGTTGTGCAGGTGCTGCTGCGGTTGGCGTCCGGGTTTGGCTGCGCGGCTTCTTCTGCTAGGATAAAGAAGAGTCTCGCCATCGCGGAAAGCCGGTCCGGGTTTGGCTGCGCGGCTTCTTCTGCTAGAGCGTGATCGCATCACACGGAAGCGTATCCTGAATTGACGAGGTAGTTTGCGCACTCGTTGGCCGAGAAGGTTCCGAGCGCTGCGGCGATTGTGCTCGAGACGGCGTCCTGGCTTTGAGCTGCCGCTTTGCGCAGCAGATGCTTGAGTTTGGCGAAGACCTGTTCGATGGGATTGAGGTCCGGCGCGTAGGGCGGCAGGAAGAGCAGGTGTGCCCCCGCCGCGCGGATCGCGGCGCGTGCCGCCGGTCCCTTGTGGCTGCCGAGATTGTCGAGGATGACAACATCTCCGGGAGAGAGGCTCGGCACGAGGCCATGGGTCACCCAGGCCGTGAAGGCTTCGCCGTTGATCGGGCCATCAAAGAGACATGGCGCGTCGA
>NZ_JBHUEN010000014.1:0-18024 GCF_042680785.1 Paracoccus pacificus | reverse complement strand
CCATGCCCCTACCGTCGAACGCCTCCCGCGTCATACCCCGACCGCCGCATTGCTGCAATTTTTAGAGGCGCCCATAACTTAGAACCTTGTATATGCTGAATGGAACCGTGCCGCCCTGCGCCCGTGCACGGTTTTTGCGTGGCTGATTACATATAGGTGATATCGTCCAGGATGATGCGGGCGTCCGAAACGCCTTTCAGGATCCACTGGTCACCGCCCGCGAAACTCAGGACGGCGCCCTGCGCGCTATAGCTGGCATTCTGCACCGCCGCACTTACCTGCGCCGCCGAATAGTTCGTGACGATCGTGTCTACATTGTCCTGAAAATCGGCCAGGAGGTCGTGACCGCTGCCCCGCCGGAACACAAAACTGTCGGCGGCGGCACCGCCCCACAACACGTCGTTGCCCGTGCCTCCGTCCAGCGAATCCCGGTCGCCGCCGCCATACAGCGTATCGTTACCACCACCGCCGGAAAGCGTGTCATTGCCCCAGTTCCCGGCGATCATATTGGCCGCCGCACTTCCCGTCCCCCGGTCATTGCCGTTTCCGAATTGAAGGTTCTCGACGTTGCGCAGAACATCCACCCCCTCGCCGGTGTTCTGAGGTCCATCCGCGGCAAGACTGATGATATGTTGGACATTGGCGAGGTAAAATGCGGTATCGACCCCGGCCCCGCCATCCAGAATGTCATTGCCCGCCAACCCTTCCAGACGGTCGTTGCCGCCGGCGGTGACGATCAGGTTCGCGCCCGCGCTGCCCCTGATGTAATCATTGCCGTTCGCGGTCTGGACGTTCTCGATGCCGATCAGGCTGTCGATCCCCTCGCCGGTGTTCTGCTGGCTTTGGTTCAGATCGACCTGAACCGAGGCGTTGGTCAGAAAAACCGCCCGATCGATGCCGCCGCGACCATCCATCACGTCATTGCCGGCGCCGCCGACCAATATGTCGTTCTGGTTGGACCCGATCATTGCGTCATTGCCGGCGCCGCCCAGCATCTTCGCACTCCAACCGGTGCTGGCAAAGCTGTCATCACCCGCGCCGCCGTCCAGAACCACCTGCCGGGGCACCAACTGCGCCGTGTTGATGGCTCTGAAAACGTCATTGCCTTCGCCGCCAAACGCCTGGGTCAACAAGGGCGCATCGTTGGCCCCTCTTACCCACAAGATGCTGAACCTGTCGTTACCCGTTCCGGCATCCACGCGGCCGATGCTGTCCGTCAGTTCTGCATAATCATTGCCCGCGCCCAGAGACAGGTCGACCACCGACAGGCTTGCGATCAGACGATCGCTTCCAGTTCCGGTTCTGCCGCGCACCTCTGCCCCCGCGCCGTCTATCTCATGCCTGCCGTTGCCCAGATCCAGAAAGGCGTTGGATGCATCCAGCCGGATTGTCGTATCTTCGGGGCCGCCGATTATCCGGAGCAGCCCGCCATCCTGATATCTTTGCCCGATTTCTTCGAAGCCGGTAGCCCGCAGCGCCCCGGCAATCGGACTTCCCGTGCTGCGGATGTCGAGCGTCAGATCATTGCCGGACGGCTGGCCGATCTCCAGAATATCGCGCCCCTCTCCGCCATCGAGAACGGCATCGACATCGTCGATCCAGACGGTGACTTCGTCGTCCCCGGCACCCGCAAGAATCGTGTCGCGCCCGCTGGTCACCCTGATTTCGTCATCGCCGGCGCCGGTCGAGATATAATCGTTACCCCGACGATTAGCGACACCCCTCATCTCTGCGACTTGATCTCGACCCGCGCCGAGGATGACGCGGTCGGATCCCACGTCCGAAATATTCACGACATGGTTTGAATTGCCGCCGAGAATGGTGGAATTACCCGCGGAGACGCTGAGGCGACGGATATTGCTTGTCATGATCGCGCCGGCAACCGGCGCGCCCCAAAGGCCTTCGCGCGTGTCGAGCACCACATCACCTTCCGGCATTACCACCACAAGTTTGTCGGCACCGCCGCCGCCGTTGATCGTCGACCCGCCGGCATAGATATAGTAGAAGTCGCTGTCCTCACCGCCGTTGATTATGTTGCGACCGCCGTAATCATAGATGCTGTCGTCGCCAAGACCGCCGCGGATGGTCGAATTCGACCCATAGGCATAGATTGTGTCATCATCGGCGCCACCGTCGAACAGGTTGCCGTCCGAGTAATCGTAAAGATAGTCACCGCCGGCGCCGCCCAGCAGCGTATCGGGATCACCATACCCGCCATAATAGCCGAAATCGCCGAAGATTGTGTCCATGCCATCGCCGCCGTCGATGGTATCCCGGCCCATACCTCCATACAGCGTGTCACGCACGCCGCCCAGCCCGGTAATCAGGTCGTCGCCGCTGGTGCCGTAGATCAGATCGTTATTGGCTGTGCCGGGGATCGTGGCCATCTTTTGTACCCTGTTAAAACAAACACTTCTAACGGCCTCGGGGGACGCCTCCCGCCGCCAACCGTCCGCAGGTTGCAAGGCCCCCGGCGAAATGTCCAGCCGCGCGGCAGGATTTCTTCTAGCAATTCCGCCATGGCTGCGTTAGGGCACGCCCGACCCCGGAACAGGACGGCCCCGAATGGATATCCGCAATATCGCGATCATCGCTCACGTTGACCATGGCAAGACGACGCTGGTCGACAAGCTGTTGCAGCAGTCGGGCAGCTTTCGCGAAAATCAGGCCGTGGCCGAGCGCGCCATGGACAGCAACGACATCGAACGCGAGCGTGGCATCACCATTCTGGCCAAGGCGACCTCGGTCGAGTGGAAGGGCACGCGGATCAATATCGTCGACACCCCCGGCCACGCCGATTTCGGCGGCGAGGTCGAGCGCATCCTGTCGATGGTTGATGGTGTCTGCCTGCTGGTCGATGCCGCCGAAGGGCCGATGCCGCAGACGAAATTCGTGACCTCGAAGGCATTGGCGCTTGGGCTGCGGCCGATCGTGGTGCTGAACAAGGTCGACAAGCCGGCGGCCGAGCCCGATCAGGCGCTGAACGACGTCTTTGACCTGTTCGCGAACCTTGGCGCCAGCGACGAGCAGCTTGATTTCCCGCATGTCTACGCCTCGGGCATCGGCGGCTGGGCCGATGAGACGCTGGACGGGCCGCGCAAGGACCTGTCGGCGCTGTTCGACCTGATCCTGCGCCATGTGCCGCCGCCGGCGCAGATCGCCCGCGCCGACGAGCCGTTCCAGATGCTGGCGACGACGCTGGGCGCGGACCCGTTCATCGGCCGCATGCTGACCGGCCGGGTCGAGGCCGGCCGCGCAAGGGCCGGCGATACGGTCAAGGTGCTGAACCGCGACGGCGAGCGGGTCGAGCAGTTCCGCATCTCGAAAGTGCTGGCCTTCCGGGGGCTGAACCAGACCGCCATCGACGTGGCCGAAGCCGGCGACATCGTCAGCCTTGCCGGGATGTCGAAAGCCACCGTCGCCGATACGATCTGCGCGCCCGAGGTGGAACAGGCCATCCCCGCCCAACCGATCGACCCGCCGACGATCAGCGTCACCTTTGGTATTAACGACAGCCCGCTGGCCGGGCGCGACGGCACCAAGGTCCAGTCCCGCGTGATCCGCGAGCGGCTGATGAAAGAGGCCGAGTCTAACGTCGCCATCAAGGTCGCCGACACCCCCGGCGGCGAGGCTTTCGTGGTCTCGGGCCGCGGCGAACTGCAGATGGGCGTGCTGATCGAGAACATGCGCCGCGAGGGGTTCGAACTGTCGATCTCGCGCCCCCGCGTCATTTTCCGCGAGGAGAACGGCGAGCGGCTGGAGCCGATCGAGGAAGTCATCATCGACGTTGACGACGATTATACCGGCGTCGTCATCGACAAGCTGACCGGCGCCCGCAAAGGCGATCTGGTCGAGATGCGCCCCGCGGGCCACGGCAAGACCCGGATGATCGCGCATGTGCCCTCGCGCGGGTTGATCGGCTATCATGGCGAATTCATGACCGACACCCGCGGCAACGGCGTGCTGAACCGCATCTTCCACGGCTGGTCGCCTTACAAGGGCCCGATTCAGGGCCGCCGTCAGGGCGTGCTGATCTCGATGGAGGACGGCGTTTCGGTGGCCTATGCGCTGTGGAATCTGGAAGAGCGCGGCAAGATGTTCATCGGCGCGCAGGAGCAGGTCTATCAGGGCATGATCATCGGCGAACACAGCCGCGACAACGATCTTGAGGTGAACCCGCTGAAGGGCAAGAAGCTGACCAACGTCCGCGCCTCGGGCACGGACGAGGCGGTGCGCCTGACACCGCCGGTCCGCATGTCGCTGGAAGAGGCGATCAGCTATATCGACGATGACGAGTTGGTCGAGGTCACGCCCAAGAACATCCGCCTGCGCAAACGCTATCTCGATCCGCATGAACGCAAGCGTCAGGCCCGCGCCGAAGGCTGAGCCCGACCTTTCGCCGAACGACGAAGCCGGCTCCTGCGATGGCAGGAGCCGGGCTTCTTCTTTCCGGTCAACCGGCTGGCCGGTCAGGCATCAATGGAGCGGGCATCATTGGGCCGGGCGTTGTCAGGGCGGGCGGCAAAAACCTCTTTCGCGGCGAATAGTCCGTTCAGCGCCGCCGGAAACCCGGCATAGACGGCCATCTGCATAAGGATCTCGGTGATCTCTGCCCGGGAAAGCCCGACGTTCAGCCCCGCTTTGATATGCACTTTCAGTTGCGGCTGGGCGTTGCCCATCGCCGCCAACGCGGCAATCGTCGCGATCTCGCGGTCTCGCAGCGACAGGCCGGGACGGCTGTAGATGTCGCCGAACGGGAATTCGAACAGGTAGGTGGCGAAATCCGGGGCGATCCCGGCCAATGCGTCGACGACGTTCCGACCGGCCGCGCCGTCGATGGCGTCAAGCGCCCGGCGTCCGCGTTCCAGACGGGTTTCGTCGCAGTTTTGATGGGCGCCGTTCTGATTGCTCTGGTTCATGGTCTTCGATCCTTTCTTCCTGACCGGCATAGCCGCCGATCTTGGCGTCGAGGACGAGAAAGCAGGCGTGAAGCTCGGCCAGCCGGGCGCGGACCTGATCGCGATGCGCTTCCAGCAAGGCGCGGCGCGCCGGCCCGGTATCGGGTCCCTGATCGCGCAGGGCGGCATAGCGCAGCATTTCGCGTATCGGCATGCCGGTGGTCTTCAACCGGCCAAGGAACGCGATCCATGTCAGGATTGAGGCGTCATAATCCCGCAGCCCCGATCCGTCGCGATCCACGCGCGGCAGCAGGCCGATCCGCTCGTAATAGCGAAGCGTATGGGCGGACAGGCCGCAGCGTCTGGAAAGCTCACCGATCTTCATGTCACCCGCTTCTCGTCACGACGTCAGGGAAGCTACCTGTTAGAGCGCGCTCAAGGTCAAGCGGAAATCCGATCGGATGCCCGATGCCCTAATCCTTTTGCCGCTGTTGCCCTTGCCGGGACAGAATGCGATCTGTGGGGCATCGGCGTTCGCCGGACCGGACGCCAGACTGGACAAGGAGATTGCAATGAAGACCATCGCCGTATTCGTCGGCTCGCTTCGCAAGGAGTCTTTGAACCGGAAACTCGCGCAGGCACTTGAAAAGCTGGCCGAGGGCAAGCTGAAATTCAACTGGGTCGAGCTGGCCGACCTGCCGCATTACAACGACGATCTTTGGGAAAATCCTCCGGCTTCGGTCACGACCCTGAAGCAGCAGGTGACGGATGCGGACGGGGTGCTGTTCGTGACTCCCGAATACAACCGCAATTTCTCGTCCATCCTGAAGGACGCGGTCGACTGGGCCACCCGCCCCTATGGTCAGAACGTCTGGATCGGCAAGCCGTCAGCGGTGATCGGCACCTCGCTGGGTCAGATCGGCACCGCCATCGGGCAGAACCACCTGCGCCTGCAACTGCTGGTCGCCGGCACCATCGTCATGCAGATGCCCGAGGCCTATATTCAGTGGAAACCGGAAAGTTTCAGCGCCGATCATCAAATCACCAACGCCGAGACCAAGAAATTTCTGGAAGGCTATCTCGACAGTTTCGCCAACTGGATCGAACGGCACGGCGGCTGAGCGTATCCCCCAGACCCCGGCCGTTCCGCTCTCCTCCGGCCGGGTCGCCTGCGTCATGCGGCTGCACGCGCGGGTGCGGTCCGCGCATCAGGCTCGCGTCTCAGGCCCGCTTCCTATGCCCGGGCGGATTGCCGGACCGCATCGCTCAACATGAATTTCAGCAGTGCATCGGCGAATTTCTCCTCGCTCCGCAGCGAGGTTCCATATTCCGCCACCCAGTCAAAGAACGACCCGGCCGATGTCAGGCCAAAGCACATCGCCCAACCGCCGAATTTGCGTTCGGCCTGGGCGCCGCTGCGCAGATAATGCACGTCGCGGTGACGCGGATCGCTTAGGATCAGGGCCATCACCTCGGCCAGTTCGGCGGCCGGGCCTTCCAGCCATTGGTAATACCGGCCATCCTCCTGATGAAGATAGCCGGTCAGGTGCAGCCGCGCATTTCGCGCACGCGCTTCGCGCAATATGTCATGACAATCGGCGCAGCCTTGGCCGGTCGCGGTGCTGTGGTACAGAACGAATTCGGTCGTCAGCTCATTGGTCAAGGAAGGACCGCAGCTTTCTGCTCCGCGACGGGTGCTTAAGCTTGCGGAGTGCCTTGGCCTCGATCTGGCGAATACGTTCGCGGGTGACGCTGAACTGCTGGCCCACTTCCTCCAGCGTGTGGTCGGTGTTCATGCCGATGCCGAAACGCATCCGCAGAACCCGTTCTTCGCGCGGGGTCAGGCTGGCCAGAACCCGGGTGGTGGTTTCCTTCAGGTTTTCCTGAATGGCCGAATCCAGCGGCAGGACCGCGTTCTTGTCCTCGATGAAATCGCCAAGCTGGCTGTCCTCCTCGTCCCCGATCGGAGTTTCAAGGCTGATCGGTTCCTTGGCGATTTTCATCACCTTGCGAACCTTTTCCAGCGGCATCTGGAGTTTCTCGGCCAGTTCTTCCGGCGTCGGTTCGCGGCCGATTTCGTGCAGCATCTGACGGCCGGTGCGGACCAGCTTGTTGATCGTCTCGATCATATGGACCGGGATGCGGATCGTGCGGGCCTGATCGGCGATGGACCGCGTAATCGCCTGCCGGATCCACCATGTCGCATAGGTCGAGAATTTATAGCCGCGCCGATACTCGAACTTGTCGACGGCCTTCATCAGACCGATATTGCCTTCCTGAATGAGATCAAGGAATTGCAGGCCGCGGTTGGTGTATTTCTTGGCGATCGAGATGACCAGACGCAGGTTCGCCTCGACCATTTCCTTCTTGGCCTGACGGGCCTCTTTCTCGCCGCGCTGCACCTGGTTCACGATGCGGCGGAATTCCTCGATATCGACGCCGACATGCTGGCCGATCCGGGCCATGTCGTAGCGCAGCTTTTCGACGCCCTGCAGGTTGCGTTCGAACAACGCCTGCCAGCCACGGCCCTTGTTCTCGCGCATGCGGTCGACCCAGCCGGGATCAAGCTCGGCGCCGCGATAGGCGTCAATGAACTCGCGCCGGTTGATGCGCGCCGCGTCGGCAAGCTTCACCATGCCGGAATCGATGGTCACAATTGAGCGGTTGATGCCATAGATCTGGTCGACCAGTGCCTCGATGCGGTTGTTGTGGAGATGCAGTTCGTTCACCAGCGCCACGATCTCGGCGCGCAGTTTCTGATAGGCGATTTCCTCGGTGCCGGTGAAACTCGCATCCTCGTTCAGCGTCGCCGACATCCGCTGGTCCTGCATATGCGCCAGCGTTTCGTAATCGCGCGCGATGATTTCCAGCGTTTCCAGAACCTTGGGTTTCAGGCTGGCTTCCATGGCGGCCAGCGACAGGTTCTGACCGTCGTCATCCTCATCGTCATCGCTGCCCATGGGATTGCCGTCGGCATCGACCTCGGTCTCACGCGCGCCGGTTGCGCCGGCATTACCGGCGCGGGGCGCCTCTTCGGTCAGTTCTTCTTCGTCGTCATCTTCCAGCGACTGTCCAAAGGTCGCCTCAAGGTCGATCACGTCGCGCAGAAGGATGTCTTCGTTCAGAAGCTCCTGCCGCCACATGGTGATGGCCTTGAAGGTCAGCGGGCTTTCGCAAAGCCCCGCGATCATGGTGTTGCGGCCGGCCTCGATGCGCTTGGCGATGGCGATCTCGCCCTCGCGCGACAGAAGCTCGACCGAGCCCATTTCGCGCAGATACATCCGCACCGGGTCGTCGGTGCGGTCCAGCGTTTCCGATTGCGTGGTCGCGACAGCGACCTCGCGCGAGTTCGAGACCGGCACGACCTCGCCCCCGGTCTGGCCTTCCTCGGCCTCTTCGTCCTCGATCACGTTGATGCCCATTTCGGACAGCATCGACATGACGTCTTCGATCTGTTCGCTGCTGACCTGCTCGGGCGGAAGAACGGCGTTCAACTGGTCATAGGTGATATAACCACGCTCACGCGCCTCGGCGATCATGCGTTTGACGGCGGCCTGGCTGACATCCAGCGAATGATCGTCACTTTGGGTGTCGGGCTTTTGGTCGTCGTCGTCCTTGGCTGCCATTGTTATGTCCTGATTTCAGGGTTTGCTTTATCGGGCGCGAATCGCACGGGGACCGTTCACGTCTCATATCGAATCATCCGGGCGAATCAAAGGCCGCGATTCGCGTGATTCGCCGGGTGATTCGCAAAAGACGAAAGCCACCGGCCCTTAACTTCGGGTCTTTTGCGTAAATTCTTCTTTCAGCCGGGCCATTTCCCGGGACAGTTCACTTCGGTTTTCGCCCAGATCGCTGGTGTCCTCCATCGGTGGATGGTCGGCGCGGTCGCGGGCCCGGGCAAGCTGCCCCACGCGCCACGTCAGCCCCTCATCGGCCAGACCGGCGATCTCGGCCTCGGCGCGGGCGATTTCGGCGCGGGCGGCGCGAAAGGATTCAAGCCGATCCAGCGCATTGCCCAGAATGATCGCGGTTTTCGCGGCATCGCCGGCGTGGCGCAACGGGGGGATCGTGCGGACATGGGCGTCCGACAGGATGGTTTCAAGGGCCGCGCGCCCTGCTTCCGAGATCGGCGCGCCGGCCAATAGGTCATGGACCAAGGCCGCGCGATCCAGATCAACAGGCTCCAACCGTTCCAGCCGCGAACAGACCTGCGGCACGAGTTCGGGATAGCGCGCGCAGATCGCCAACACCATCGCCTCGAGCATTGGTTCACCCGGATCGCCAGCAACAAAGACCGAAGCGCGCGCTGGCGCAGACGCAGACTTCAACGCCGAACGGCCGCCCCTACGCGCGCCTTCGGCATCGGACCCGCCCTTTTGGGTGCCCCACGAACTTAACCGCCCGGCGCCCTTACGACCACCGAACAGCTCCCACCGCAGGCGGCGTATTTCAGTCGTGTAGTGGTCGCGGGTGGACTTGTCTTCGATCCGCGCGATGGTTTCGCGTAGCGTCTTGTCCAGCGCCGCCTTACGCTCGGGGCTGTCGAAATCGCGCCCCTCGGTCTCGCGCCGCCAGAGCAGATCGACCATGGGCCGCGCGGCATCCAGAATGCGCGCCATCGCGCCCGGCCCCTCGGTGCGGATCAGGTCGTCGGGGTCCTGACCGGCCGGCAAAAGCGCAAAGCGCAGCGCCTGCCCGGGGCCGATCATCGGCATGGCAAGGTCGATCAGCCGCATCGCCGCGCGCAGGCCCGCCGCATCGCCGTCAAGCGCGATCACCGGTTCTGGCGCGACCCGCCACATCAGGCGCAACTGTTCCTCGGTGATCGCCGTGCCCAAGGGGGCAACAGCGCCCTCGAACCCGGCACGGGCCAGCGCGATCACGTCCATATAGCCCTCGGCCACCAGCAGGGGCGCACCCTTGCCGACGGCGGCGCGTGCCGGGCCGAGGTTGTAAAGGTTGCGGCCCTTGTCGAACAAAGGGGTTTCCGGGCTGTTCAGATATTTGGCCCGGGCATTCGGGTCCATGGCGCGGCCACCGAAGGCGATGGCGCGGCCGCGCGCGTCGCGGATCGGAAACATGATCCGGCCGCGAAAGCGATCATATATCGCGCCGCCGTCATCCGGCCTGATCGCAAGCCCGGTTTCGACAAGCTGCGCGTCCGAAATACCCTTGGCCTTCAGCGCCGCCGTCATATGGCCGCGCTGATCCGGGGCAAAGCCGATCTCGAACCGCTCAAGCGTCGCGGCATCCAGCCCCCGCCGTTCCAGATATTCGCGCGCCGCCCCCGCCGGGCCGGTCTGAAGCTGAAGGCGGAAATGGCGGACAGCAGCCTCCATCACATCCACAAGCTGGGTGCGACGGTCGCTTCGCTCTTGCGCACGCGGATCACGCTCGGGCATCTGCAGCCCGGCCTCGGATGCCATGACCTCGACCGCTTCCATGAACCCAAGCCCCTCGGCCTCGCGCAGAAAGCTCAGCGCGTCGCCCTTGGCCTGACAGCCGAAACAGTAAAAAAAGCCTTTTTGATCATCGACATGGAAGGATGCGGTCTTTTCGTGATGGAACGGGCACGGCGCCCACCAGTCGCCCTTGCCCTGATTGGACTTGCGCAGATCCCAGGTCACCTTGCGCCCCACGATCCGAGAGATCGGAACGCGGTCGCGCAACTCGTCAAGGAATCCGGGGGGCAGGCTCATGCCCGGAATATCGGGCTTTACGGGTCCGAAATAAACCCCCCGCACCGCATCCGCCGACAACCTTCCCCTGCGTCCGCTGCCCGGCCCGCACGGATCACGCTTGACCGGCCAAGGCCCCGGCCGGGATCCCGACCGCGCCCCGGACCAGCGTCAGATATTCCTGTTCGATCTGGGCGCGGTCCAGCCGGCCGCCCTCGCGGTACCAGGTGTTGGCGCCGGTCAGCATGGCGATGATCGCCATGCCGGTCAGCCGGACATCGCCGTGCCGCATGCTGCCCTCGGCCTGGCCTTGGGTCAGGATCGCGGTCAACCCGTCTTCATAGCTGCGCCGCATCGCCTCGATCCGGGCGAAGTTGTCCGGGGTCAGGTTGCGCAATTCCATATAGGAGAGGAACACCGCCTCGGGCCGGGCGAGGTTGAAGCGCAGGTGAAGCCGGACGAACCGCTCCAGCCGGTCATCGGCGGTTGCGGCGGGATCGTCGGCCTCGGCCCAGGCGGCCAGCAAAGCCTGCATATGGCTGGCCAGCAGATCGTACAGCAGCGATTGCTTGTCCGGCGTATAGGCGTAAAGCGCCCCCACCTGCACGCCCACCGCCGCCGCGATCTGGCGCATCGAGACCGCCGCGTAACCGTGCCGCGCGATCAGGCGCAGCGCCTCGCGCCGCAATGCCGATGCGGTGGTTTCCGCGCGTGATCCCGGGGTTCTGGCCATGCCCCCCTGAATAGGCGCGGGGCGTCGTTGTGGCAAGCGTGGTGATGGCGCCGATACACAAGTGCGGGGGCCACGCGCGCGGGATACAAAAGCCGCGCTTGTCGGCGCCCCTGCCCGGCCCTAGACTTCGCGCGACCCCAATGCCATGCCGGACCCCATGCAACCTCGACGCCGCCCTCAGCACCGCCCCAGCCTGCCGCTGTCCGTCTGCGTCCTTGCGGCCGCCGGCGCGGCTCTGTCGCTGACGGGTTGCACGGCAGCCGATGACGCCGCCTATCCGCGCCTTGTGCCGATGGAACAGTTGCTGGCACCGCCCGCCATGCCCGCCCATGCGGCCGAGGCGGTGGCCGACCCCGCCGCCGTCGAGGCCGAGATGCGGGCCCGCGCCGCTGCGGCCGAAGCCCGGGCGCGCGCCGTCGAGGGGCCGGTGATCGACGCGGCGACCTTGCGCCGCATGCGCGCCGCCCAGGCGGCCGCCCAAGCCGCAGCCGAGGCCGCAGCCGAGGCCGCGCGCAACGCTGCCGCCCAGACCGGCGCCCAGACCGGCGCCCAGACCGGCACCGCGTCCAGCCCGCCGACAACCCAATAACACCCCGACCCCGATGATCGCCCACCACCGCAGCCGCGTTGCATGGCGGCGGAGCTTACGCTAACACGCGGGGCGCAGAAGGACTTACGACCAGCAGATGAGGCTTCCCATGACCGCCGCCGACACCCAACCGCTACGCCTTGGCATCGCCGGGCTGGGCACCGTCGGCGCCGGCGTGGTTAAGATCATCCAGCGCCACGCCGACCTGTTGGCCGCGCGGTCGGGACGTCCCATCGCCATCACCGCCGTCACCGCCCGCGACAAGCTGAAGAACCGCGATGTCGATCTGTCGTCCTATCACTGGGCGGCGGACCCTCTTGCCCTTGCCCAAAGCGACGAGATCGACGTTTTCGTCGAGTTGATGGGCGGTCATGAGGGCGCGGCGCGCGAGGCGACCGAGGCGGCGCTGCGCGCGGGCAAGGACGTGATCACCGCCAACAAGGCGCTTTTGGCCCATCATGGCCATGAACTCGCCCGTCTGGCCGAGGATAACGGTCGCGTCATCCGCTTCGAGGCCGCCGTCGCCGGCGGCATACCGGTGATCAAGACCATGACCGAGTCGCTGGCCGGCAACGCCATCCGCCGCGTCATGGGGGTGATGAACGGCACCTGCAACTATATCCTGACCCGGATGGAATCCGCCGGCCTGCCCTATGAGACGGTGTTCGAGGAAGCCCGCCAGCTTGGCTATCTCGAGGCCGATCCGACCCTTGACGTGGGCGGCATCGACGCCGGGCACAAGCTGGCCATCCTTTCCGCCATCGCCTTCGGGACCGAGATGAATTTCGACGCCGTCGAGATCGAGGGGATCGAGCGGGTCAGCATCGACGACATCAACCGCGCCGCCGACATGGGTTATAAGATCAAGCTGCTAGGCGTGGCGCAGATGACCGCGCGCGGGCTGGAACAGCGCATGTCGCCCTGTCTGGTCCCCGCCGACAGCCCGCTGGGGCAGTTGCAGGGCGGAACAAACATGGTGGTGGTCGAGGGCGATGCCGTGGGCCAGATCGTTCTGCGCGGCGCGGGTGCCGGCGAAGGCCCGACCGCCAGCGCGGTGATGTCCGATGTGGTGGAAATCGCGCGTGGGGTACGGCTGCCGACCTTCGGTCAGCCCGCCTCGGGGCTTGCCCGGGCGCAGGCGGCCCGCACCGCCGTGCCCGCCGCCTATTACATCCGGCTGCATCTGGCCGACAAACCGGGCGCGCTGGCCAAGGTCGCCTCGGTCCTTGGCGACGCCGGTATCTCGATCGACCGGATGCGGCAATATGGCCATGGCGACGGCACCGCCCCGGTTCTGATCGTGACCCACAAGACCACCCCCGAAGCCGTCGATCACGCCATCGCCGAATTGCCGAAAACCGGCGTCATCGTCGGCGAGCCGGTGGAGCTGCGGATCGAAGAAGTCTAGGCGCGACAGGGTGCGCGCGCGCGCCCCGGATTCCGTCCTCTAGATCGTGGTCAGGCACAGCGCGACCAAAGCGAACCACAGCAAGGTCGAAAACAGAAACGCCCGCTCGGCCAGCCCGAACCATCGCCTGAGCGGTGCGATCAGCAAGCACGCGACCACGCCGAAAAGCGCAGCCGTGGCGACCCAGTCCAGCGCCGCCAACAGACTGCCCGCATTTGCGCCAAAGATCGCACGCGCCGCCGGGGTTCCCGCCGAGACCGCCCGATAGGCCAGCGCGAAGGTAAGGACGGCAAAGACCAGATGCAGGCGGGATTCGGCGGCCCGCGTCTCGGATCCGTCGCCGGTGCGAAACGCGACGATGCCGATCCGCAAGACCGCCATCGCGGCCAGGCTCGCCCACGCCCAGAACGGAAACAGCCCGCTTGCCGCCTCGGCCAGAGCAAGACCAGCCGCCCCGCCCATACCGGCCAGCGCATAGCCCAGAAACAACCCGGGTCGCGGCCCGTTGGCGTGGTCGCTGACCGCGCCGCCCAGCCGCGTGCGCATGTCCAAGGGCGCCTCCAACCCGATCAGGCAGGCGATCGCGACCGCATAGCAGCCAACCGAAAGGACCGCGGCGAGATTGGCGATACCGAAATTGCTCATGACCGACACCCCATGTCGTCCGCGTCGGACCCGCTTGCGGGAATCGCCGTGCCCCGTCAAGATCGCGCCATGCTGCCGCTTCTTTCCCTGACCGCGCCGGTCGATATCTACTGCGAACGCCTTGGCCCGGCATTCTGGGCGGAACCGGCCAATGCGATCAGCAACATGTCCTTCATCGCCGCCGCGATCTGGGGCTGGCGCGAGGCACGGCGCCGCGACGAATCCAACCCGCTGGTCTGGGTGCTGATCGCGCTTGCCTTCACCATCGGCATCGGCTCGTTCCTGTTCCATACATTCGCGCAGGTCTGGGCGTCCTACGCCGATACCATCCCGATCTGGAGCTTTGTGGCGCTTTACTGCTTTGTGGCCTTGTCGCGGCTCGGCGGGGTGCGGCCCGGTATCGTTGCGGCCGGCGCGCTGGCGCTGATCGCGGTTTTGACCGTGTGGCGGCTTGCCGCACCCGAAACTGCGCCCGAAACCACGCCCGCCGCCGATGTGCCGCGCGGACCCGATCCGCTGAACGGCTCGGGGCAATATGCGCCGGCGGTCGTCGCCTTTATCATTTTCACCATCATCGCCTTCTGGCGGCACCATCCGTTGCGCTGGTGGGTTGCGGGGGCGGGGCTGGTGTTCCTGCTGTCGCTGACCGCGCGGACCTTTGACCGCGATCTCTGCACCGCTTTCCCGCTGGGCCTGCACTGGATCTGGCACCTGCTGAACGGCTTCATGATCGGCCTTGTGCTGCAAATCCTGATCCGAAGCGCCCCAGCCGCCGGTCGCGGCGCGGGCGCCCCCTTGCCCCGGTAGGTCAGCCGCCGTAGAAGCCAACCCAACACTATCTGACAGGAGCAGGCCATGACCGGAAAATCGGATTTCAACGATCGCATGTTGTCATTGGGCCTTGCCCGGGTAAGCGAGGCGGCGGCGCACGCCTCGGCGAATTTGATCGGGCGCGGCGATGAGAAGGCCGCCGATCAGGCCGCCGTCAACGCCATGCGCAACCAGTTGAATCTTCTGGATATCAAGGGCGTCGTCGTCATCGGCGAAGGGGAACGGGACGAGGCCCCGATGCTGTTCATCGGCGAAGAGGTCGGCACCGGCGACGGCCCCGAAGTGGACATCGCGCTTGACCCGCTTGAGGGCACGACGCTGACCGCCAAGGACATGCCGAACGCGCTGACCGTGATCGCCATGGCGCCGCGCGGCACGCTGCTGCATGCCCCGGATGTCTACATGGACAAGCTCGCCATCGGGCCGGGCTATGAAAAGGACGTGGTCAGTCTGGACATGACCCCGGCCGAGCGGGTGCGTGCGCTGGCCGCCGCGCGCGGCGTGAAGGAAAGCGACATCACCGTCTGCATCCTCGAACGTCCCCGGCACGAGGATATGATCGCCGAGGTGCGTGCCACCGGCGCCGCGATCCGGCTGATCACCGACGGCGACGTGGCGGGCGTCATCCACACCGCCGAGGCCGAACTGACCGGCATCGACATGTATATGGGCTCAGGCGGCGCACCCGAAGGCGTGCTGGCGGCCTCGGCTCTGAAATGCATGGGCGGCCAGATGTGGGGCCGGCTGATCTTCCGCAACGAGGACGAAAAATCCCGCGCCCGCAAGGCCGGTATCACCGATCTGAACCGCATCTATTCGCGCGACGATCTGGTGACCGCCGACGTGATCTTCGCCGCGACCGGCGTCACCAACGGCTCGATCGTGGCGGGCGTCAAGCGCGAGCCCGGGTTCCTTCAGACCGAAACCATCCTGATGCGGTCGAAAACCGGATCGGTGCGCCGGATGATCTACCGCAACCCGATCAAGTGACGGCTTTTCTGGGGGTCGAGGAATCGCTGACCGGGCGGCGCTGGGTCGGCCCGGACGCGGCTATCGAACGGCTGGCCGAGGGGCTGGCGCGCGAAGCCGGCCTGCCCCTGCCCGTCGCCCGCATCCTCGCCGCCCGGGGCGTTCCCGCCGCCGAAGCCGCCGGATATCTCGACCCGCGCCTGCGCGACCTGATGCCCGACCCGCGCGGCATGCGCGATGCCGGGGCGGCGGCGGCGCGGCTGGTTCAGGCCGCCCGCGACCGGCAGCGCATCGCCGTTTTCGCGGATTATGACGTGGATGGCGGCTCATCAGCGGCGCTGGTGCAGGAATGGCTGCGCGGCATGGGGCACAAGGCCACGCTCTATATCCCCGACCGCATCGACGAGGGCTATGGCCCGAACGTCCCGGCCATGCAGGCGCTGGCGGCGGATCACGATCTGATCGTCTGCGTCGATTGCGGCACGCTGAGTTTCGAGCCCATCGCCGCCGCGCGTAATACCGCCCCGGGCACCGATGTGGTGGTGATGGACCACCACCTTGCCGCCGAGACCTTGCCCGATGCCTTCGCGGTGGTGAACCCCAACCGGCAGGACGACAGCAGCGATCTGGGCCATCTCTGCGCCGCGGGCGTGGTGTTCATGGTGCTGGTCGAAGCGAACCGGCAATTGCGCGAGGCGGGGGTGAAACCGCCCGATCTGATCCCGATGCTGGATCTGGTGGCGCTGGCCACGGTCGCCGACGTGGCGCCGCTGATCGGGCTGAACCGGGCATTCGTGCGGCAGGGGCTGCGGATCATGGCCGAGCGGCAGCGGCCGGGTCTGGCGGCGCTGGCCGATGTGGCGGGCCTGAGCGCCCCGCCGGCGGCGTTTCACCTTGGGTTCCTGATCGGCCCCCGCGTCAATGCCGGCGGCCGGGTCGGAAAATCCGATCTGGGCGCGCGCTGCCTTGCCACCCGCGACCCGACCGAGGCACGCAATCTGGCCCATGCGCTGGATGAACTGAACCGCGACCGCCGCGCCATCGAGGCGGCCGTGCGGACCGAAGCCCTGGCCCAGCACGAGGCCCGGACCGCCCGCATGGGCGATGTCGCGCCCGGCGTGGCATGGGCCGCGTCCCAGGGCTGGCACGCGGGGGTCGTCGGCATCGTCGCCGCGCGGCTGAAGGAAGCGACCGGTTTGCCCTCGGTGGTGATCGGGATCGACGGCGGCGTCGGCAAGGGCTCGGCCCGGTCGGTGGCCGGGGTCGATCTGGGCCATGCCGTGCACCGGCTGGCCGAGGAAGGTCTGTTGGAGCGCGGCGGCGGTCACGCGATGGCGGCCGGGCTGACCGTGGCAGAGGCGAAGATCGAGGCCGCGATGGCGCGGCTGGCAGCACTTCTCGCCCCCGAAATGTCGGCGCGCACCGGCGTGGGCGATCTGCGGATTTCCGGTTTGCTGGAGCCTGCCGCCGCGACGCCCGAACTGCTTGCGCAGCTTGATGATGCCGGCCCCTTTGGTCAGGCCGCCCCCGCGCCGCGCTTTGCCTTTGCCGATGTGGCGGTGTCGGGCGCCTCGGTCATGGGCGACAATCACCTGCGGCTGAAATTCGGCGCCGGCGGCCAGCCGATCGAGGCCGTGGCCTTCGGCGCAATGGACAGTCCCCTTGGCCCGGCGATCATTTCGTCGAAGGGACGGCGGTTTCACCTTGCCGGCAAGCTGGAGCTTTCGACTTGGGGCGGCCGGGCCCGGGCGCGCCTGCGTCTGGACGACGCCGCCCCGGCATAGCCATACCGCGCGGCGGCGAAAGCGGCCGCGCTATCTCAGGCCGGATAACGTCGCCCGCCGTCCTGCCGGCGCCGTCGACAAAAATACCCGCAGCGCAGCCGGTTTCTAGAGCGTGATCGCATCACACGGAAGCGTATCCTGAATTGACGAGGTAGTTTGCGCACTCGTCGGCCGAGAAGGTTCCGAGCGCTGCGGCGATTGTGCTCGAGACGGCGTCCTGGCTTCGAGCTGCCGCTTTGCGCAGCAGATGCTTGAGTTTGGCGAAGACCTGTTCGATGGGATTGAGGTCCGGCGAGTAGGGCGGCAGGAAGAGCAGGTGTGCCCCCGCCGCGCGGATCGCGGCGCGTGCCGCCGGTCCCTTGTGGCTGCCGAGATTGTCGAGGATGACAACATCTCCGGGAGAGAGGCTCGGCACGAGGCTATGGGTCACCCAGGCCGTGAAGGCTTCGCCGTTGATCGGGCCATCAAAGAGACATGGCGCGTCGA
>NZ_JBHUEN010000013.1:0-183429 GCF_042680785.1 Paracoccus pacificus | reverse complement strand
CCATAGGGCATCCTTCCATTCCCAAGAAAGGATCGCACCATCAAACCATGGGATCAAACACCTAAGCCCGGGTCTGGCGGCGATTGCGGCGAAGTTGGCACAGGACCGGACCGGATTTCGACGCCTTAGCGCAATTCCGGTTTGTTGGATGGCCTGACCCGGCTAGTCTCGCGCCATGGCACCGATGGATGAACACCCCCTGCGATACCAGCTTGTGAATGAGCTTCATGCACGGCCCTCGCCGTTGCTGAGCGCGCCTTGCACGGTGGTCTATGTCGCGTTCAAGGAACCGAAAGACGCCGCGAACCGGGACCTGTCGGCGGATGTGGACCATCTGGCCGAGCTCGCCCGGCGGCATGGCGCGCCGGCGCCCGATCCGCAGTCCAGCCATTACGCGGCCCGTGCCGGGCGCTATGATCTGCGCTGGGAACAGCACACCGAGTTCGTCACCTACGCCGGGTTTTTCCCGGGCCTGCCCGCGACGCCTTTCGATCCGGCGACCGGCGCGATTTTCCCCGAGGAATGGCAGGCGCGGGCCCCGGGTCTGCGCGTGGCCTCGGTGATGGTGCAGGTCGCGCTTTTGCCCGAGAACGCGGCCGAAATACAGCCTTTGCTGGACGAATGGTTCGTCGGCGACAGCCTTGCGGCGTTCTGGGTGCTGGACGAATCGGCGGTCGTCGCCGGCGATTTTCGCATCGACCCGGCCGGCTGGATGCGCTTCGCCGTTTTCGTCAGGCCCGGGGTCGGGGACGGCCGCATCGGTCGTATCGTCCAGCGCCTGCTGGAGATCGAGACTTATCGCGCCATGTCGATGCTGGGGCTGGAACAGGCGCGCGGCCTGAACGCCCAGATGAACGCGCTTGAGCCGCAACTGTCGGGGCTGGTCGCGGATATGAGTGGTGCTGCCGAAAACGGCAACCCCGAGCGGACGGCCGAACAGACGCTGAACGATCTCTTGACCGTATCATCGGCGCTGGAGCGGCTGGCGATGCGCAGCACCTTTCGGCTGGGCGCCACCGCGGCCTATGAGGCGATCGTCACCGACCGGATCAACGTGCTGCGCGAAACCCGGTTCACCGGACGCCAGACCCTGACCGAGTTCATGATGCGCCGCTATGACCCGGCCATGCGTACGGTGAAATCGGCCAAGGAACGGCTGCGCAGCATGATCGAACGCGCCGCCCGCGCCGGTGAATTGCTGCGGACCCGCGTCGATGTTTATCGCTCGGCCCAGAATCAGCAGATCATGACCCGGATGGATCGGCGCGCCGACCTGCAACTGCGCCTTCAGCATACGGTCGAAGGGCTTTCCGTCGTCGCGATCAGCTATTACGCGGTCGGATTGCTGGGCTATATGCTGGGGCCGCCGGCCGAGGCGATCGGGATCGAAAAGGCCGTGCTGACGGCGTTGCTGGTGCCGGTGGTCGTGCTTTGCGTCTGGCTGGGGATGCGCCGCATCCGCCGCAGGCTGCATGATCACGATCAGGAATAGGCGCTCAAAACGCGTTGTATCGCCGGGGCAGGGCGGCCATAAAGCCGTAAAAGCGGCAGAACAGAAGGATAACCGATGCGGCTGATCGTTTCCGTGACCCTGCTGCTGGCGCTTGCCGGCTGCAATGTGCCGCTTGTGCCGTTGATCTGATGCCCGCGCTTAGGATGTACGGGCTGAACAAATGCTCGACCTGCAAGGCGGCGCGCGATGCGCTTGCGCAGGCCGGATGGCAGGTCGCGTTCAGGGACGTCAAGGATGAGCCGCTGAGTCAGGCTGAACGGACCGAAATGCTGGATCTGTTCGGGGAAAAGCTGATCAACCGGGCGTCGCTGACCTGGCGGGGCTTTTCCGAGGCCGAGCGCGCCCTGCCGTCGGCGGATCTGATCGCGGCGAATCCATCGGTCATGAAACGCCCGGCGATTATCGCGGGCGACAAGCACACGCTGGGCTGGACGGCCAACGTCAAGCGCGCCTTCGGCGTTCCGGTATAGATCCAGCGCCTTCGCGTTCAGAAAGAAAAGGCGACCCTGCGGAACAGGGTCGCCCGATATCTCATGGTTGCGCGACCAGATCACCGGATCCCCAAGCGGGGCGGCGGCAGGCGCGATGCCGTCAGAGCAGTTTCAGATCCGAGGCCGAGGCGCGGCCATCGCGGCCGGACTGCAGCTCATAGCTGACTTTCTGGTTGTCGTTCAGACCGGTAAGGCCCGCACGCTCAACGGCAGAGATATGTACGAAAACGTCTTTTCCGCCATCATCGGGCGCGATGAAGCCATAACCCTTGGTGGAATTGAACCATTTGACGGTGCCGGTAGCCATTACCGTTCTCTCCTTCATAATATCCTGCGGCAACATGCCGCAGGCCGTGCAGCCCATCGAACCGGCTGCCCCGTGAAAGGGAGGCGGTAGAAAGTCCTGCTCACGCATCGGACATAGTGGATGATTCGCGCAGAAACGCAAGCGGAAACGCCGAAGGCAGGTTTCCGCTACGTCAACCAGTCGATTTTCGGCGGCAAAATGCCGCACTCAGGTCATGTCAGGCGCTTTGGCTTCCGCGGTCAAGGTTTCAATGGCCGCCGCCAAGGGAATTGATTCGCTGCGATTGTCGCCCAATCTGCGTAGCGACACTGATCGATCTTCGACCTCTTTCATGCCGATTGCAAGGATTACGGGCACCTTTTCGACCGAATGCTCGCGAACTTTATAATTAATTTTCTCATTTCGCGTGTCGGCCTCGGCGCGAATACCGGCTTCTTTCAAGGCGTTGACCACTTCGGCCACGTAATCATCCGCCCCCGAAACGATGGACGCCACCACCACCTGACGCGGCGCGAGCCACAGCGGCATCTTGCCGGCATAGTTCTCGATCAGAATCCCGATGAACCGCTCGAACGAGCCAAGGATCGCCCGGTGCAGCATATAGGGCCGGTGCTTGCCGCCGTCCTCGCCGACATATTCCGCATCAAGCCGGGTGGGCAGGTTCGGGTCGACCTGGAATGTGCCGCATTGCCATTTCCGGCCGATCGCGTCGGTCAGCTTGAAATCCAGCTTCGGCCCGTAAAAGGCACCTTCGCCGGGGTCGATCTCATATTCGTTGCCGGTCTTGCGGATGGCGTTTTCCAGAGCGGTTTCCACCTTGTCCCAATCCTCATCGCTGCCGATGCGGACCTCGGGGCGGGTGGACAGCTTGATTTCAAAGCTGTCGAAGCCAAGGTCTTTGTAGACGCTGGCCAGAAGAGTGATGAAAGCGGCGCATTCGCTTTCGATCTGATCCTCGGTGCAGAAGATATGCGCATCGTCCTGGGTGAAGCCGCGCACCCGCATCAGCCCGTGCATCGAGCCCGAGCTTTCGTAACGGTGGCACGAGCCGAATTCGGCCAGACGCAGCGGCAGATCGCGATAGGATTTCAGGCCCTGATTATAGACCTGCACATGGCAGGGGCAGTTCATCGGCTTCAGCGCGTTGATCCGCTTTTCCTTCGCGCCTTCCTCATCCACCTCGACGATGAACATGTTTTCGCGATAGGCTTCCCAATGGCCTGATTTTTCCCAAAGAATCCGGTCCACGACCTGGGGCGTCCGGATCTCCTTATAGCCGGCGCGGGTCAGGCGGCGGCGCATGTAATCCTCAAGCGCGCGATAGATCGTCCAGCCGTTCGGGTGCCAGAACACCATGCCCGGCGCTTCTTCCTGCAGGTGGAACAGGTCCATCTCGCGGCCCAGCTTGCGGTGGTCGCGCTTCGCGGCCTCCTCCAGCATGGTCATATGCGCCTTCAACTCATCACGGTTGCGGAAGGCGACGCCGTAGATCCGTTGCAGCATCGGGCGCGCGGCATCGCCCAGCCAATAGGCGCCCGCGACATGGGTCAGCTTGAAGGCATCCGCCGGAACCTGCCCGGTATTCTGCAGATGCGGACCCCGGCACAGGTCCTGCCAATCGCCATGCCAGTACATCCGCACATCCTCGCCTTCGGGGATGCGGTCGATCAGTTCCAGTTTGAAGGGCTCGCCGCGGTCCTTGTAATAGGCAAGGGCGCGGTTGCGGTCCCAGACCTCGGTCCGCACCGGGTCGCGGGCGGCGATGATCTGTTTCATCCGCGCCTCGATGGCGCCCAGATCCTCGGGGGTGAAGGGTTCGGCGCGGTCGAAATCATAGAACCAGCCGAAATCCCGGACCGGGCCGATGGTGACCTTCACATCCGGCCAGAGTTCCTGCACCGCGCGGGCCATGATATGGGCAAGATCGTGGCGGATCAGTTCCAGCGCCGGATCGGCGTCCTTCATCGTGTTCAGCCGCAGCGCCCCGGATTCGCCGATCGGCCATGACAGATCGACGTGACGGCCGTCGAAGCTGGCGCTGATGGCGTTCTTGGCAAGGCTGGGCGCGATCGAGGCGGCGACCTCGGCGGCGGTTACGCCGGCGGGATATTCGCGCGAATTGCCATCGGGAAATGTCAGGGAAATCTGGGACATAATGTCCTCCTCGTCGGTTTGGCGCCCACGGAACGCCCGGCTGCGGGTTATGTTTACGGCTGGTATGTGCGCGGTTTGACGGCGGGTGTCAACCGGCCTAGCGTCCTGCCCAAAGCTGGATATTTGGACAAGGAAGACAATGGCGCGGTTCATGGATACGACGCAGGGGCGGCGGATCGCCTTTGACGCGGTGGCGGGCAAAGGGCCCGGCGTGGTTTTTCTGGGCGGGTTCAAATCCGACATGCAGGGCAGCAAGGCGCTGGATCTGGCCGATTGGGCGCGGGCCGAGGGCCGGGCGTTTCTGCGGTTCGATTATTCCGGGCATGGTAAAAGCGGCGGCCGGTTCGAGGATGGCGCGATCGGCGACTGGTATCAGGACGCGCTGGCGGTGATCGCGGCGCAGACGCAGGGGCCGCAGGTGCTGGTCGGGTCCAGCATGGGCGGCTGGATCAGCCTGCTGATCGCGCGGCATGCGCCGGAACGGGTGGCAGGTCTGGTGACCATCGCCGCCGCGCCGGATTTCACCGAACAGGGGTTCTGGGCCGAAATGAACGCGGATGAGCGCGCCGCCCTGATGCGCGACGGGCAGGTCATCCGGCCCTCGGAATATGATCCCGCGGGCTATCCGATCACCCGGCGGCTGATCGAGGATGGCAGGAACCACCTGGTCCTGCAAAAACCGCTGCATCTGCCGTTTCCGGTGCGGATGCTTCAGGGAACGCAGGACGCGGATGTGCCGGTCGATTGGGCGATGGCGCTGTTGTCGCATGTCACCGGCGACGACGTCCGGCTGACCTTGGTCATTGGCGCCGATCATCGGTTCTCGACTCCGGCCTGCCTGACCTTGATCCGCCAAACCGTTGCGGAACTGGTCGGGGCGGTCCGTTGACGGGGTGCGGTTAACGGGCGCGGTCAACGCGGGCGGGTTAATGGGGGGCGGTCAACCGGATGGGCGGTTAGCCGACCGCGCAGCGGGCTGCCGGGCCGGCCGGCGCCGCGCGATCAGACCGCGATATCGCCCTTGTTCGGGGGCGCGTCGGCCCGGGCCGAGCCGCCTTGCGCGCCGGCACGCGTCACCTCGTCCTCGACGACGCGCAGTTGTTTCTTGCGGCGGCGCGGGGTGGTGGCGCCGGCGGCCTCGTCGATGAAATCCATCACCAAGGGCCGGATGTTCAGCCGCCAGCTTTGGCCGGCGAAGATGCCGTAATGGCCGGCGTCAGGCTCCAGATGCTGGCTTTTCTTCGAAGGATCGAGGCCGGTCAGCAGATCGAGTGCCGCAACGCATTGACCCGGCGCCGAAATATCGTCCTTGGCGCCTTCGACCGTCATCACCGCCACATTGGTGATGCGGCCGATATCGACCGGCTTGCCGTTGATGGTGAAGGCATTGCGCGCGATCTCGCGGTTCTTGAAGATCCGCTCGACCGTCGAAAGATAGAATTCTGCCGTCATGTCCATGACCGCCAGATATTCGTCGTAGAACTTGTTGTGGCGGTCGCGTTCAGAGCCCTTGCCCCGCGCCTCGGCCATGATCTTGTCGATGAAGGCCTTGGCGTGGGTTTCGGCGTTCATGGCGATGAACGAGGAAAGCTGCGCCAGCCCCGGATAGACCATGCGGCCGGCGCCGGCGTATTTGAAGCCGACCGACTGGATCACGAACTGCTCCAACTGGCCCATGGTCATGCGGTTGCCGAAATCGGTGACCTCGGTCGGGGCGGCGTCGGGGTCGATCGGGCCGCCGATCAGGGTCAGGCTGCGCGGCTGGGCGGCAGGATCCTCTTCGGCGAGGACGGCGGTCGCGGCAAGCGCCAGCGGCGCCGGCTGGCAGACCGCGATCACGTTGATCTCGGGCCCGAGGTGGCGGATGAAATCAACGAGATACTGGGTGTAATCCTCAACGTCGAACTTGCCCTCGCTGACCGGAATGTCGCGGGCATTGTGCCAATCGGTGACATAGACCTCGCAATCGGGCAAGAGGCTGGTCACGGTCGAGCGTAGCAGCGTCGCGTAATGGCCCGACATCGGCGCGACCAGAAGCACGCGGCGGGTCTGGGGGTCGCGGCGCGCGACCTCGAAATGGATCAGGTCGCCGAAGGGTTTGGACATGATCCGCTTGACGCGCACGATGTGGTCCTGCCCGTCCGGCCCGTTTATCGAAGGGATGTTCCAGTCCGGTTTGATCACCATGCGGCCGAAACTGCGTTCGGTGACACGGCCCCAGGCGGACATCAGTTTGAACATCGGGTTGGGGGACAGCGCCCAGACCGGATAACTGGCGATGGCGCGGGCGGTCGCGCCCAGCCATTCATTGGTGTTCCGCAGGGTTTCCATCGCGTCATAGGACACGATTCCCTTGATGCCGAGTTGCTTCATATTCGCATCCTGTCCGTGCCCCGCGTCATTCCGGCCCTTTACCGGGCTTTCGCGCAGGGGTTAAATGGTAAGGCAAACGTAGCGGGGGGGTGAGGTCATGGCAAGCGACGACAAGGAGAAGACATCCCATGGTCGCAGGGCGGCCCCGGATAAAGCCCCGGATGGTGCGGCGACCCCGAAAACCCGCAGACGGGCGGCATCGGGCGCCGCTGGCGCCGGCAAGGCGGCCGGTGATCGGGCGAAAGCGCCGGGTGCGAAAACTGCGGGTACGAAAGCTGCGGGTACACGAACCGCGCGCGCGAAAGCTGCTAACGCGAAAACCGGCGCTATAGCCGCCAGCGCGAAAACCACCGGCGCGAAAACCACCGGCGCGAAAACCACCGGCGCGAAAACCGGGGTAAAGACGCCCGCGCCGGCAGAGCCGCCAACAGCAACACCGACGACTGACACGGGCGCGCCGGGCAAGCCGGCAACAAAGCCGCCGGCGAAAAAGACCGCCCGGCAGGCCGCGACCAAGACCGACCGTGCCCGCGTCGTCCGCTCTGAACAGCGCAGCGACACCCGCACCGACAAGCGGCCGGTCCGCAAGACGCGCAAGCCCGCCGCAAGCACCGTTACCGAGACTGCGACTGAAAGGGTTGCGCCCGAAAAATCCGTGGCAGAGGGTGCCGCGCCCGCGCCGAAGCGCGCCGCAAGACCCAAGTCTGCGGCAAAACCGAAAGCCGCCGAAAAAACCGCAGCCGCAGGGAAGCCCTCGCAGACCGCGCCCGTAACGCCCGCGACGGAGAAGACGGTCACCCCGGAAGCCCCGAAAATACCCGAGGTGCCCGCGCCTGACGAGGTATCGTCCGAGCGTATCGCCCTGACCGAAGCCATGGCGCAGAATCTGGAACGGATCGAGGCGCTGGGTCAACGGCTGATGGCGGCCTTGGCGCGCAAGCGGCCGCTGAACCCCGGGGTCGAGGGGCCGGGACAGGATCTGTATCTGCGCGCCGGCGCCGCGGTCTGGAAGCAATGGACCGAGCAGCCGGGCCGGATGATCGAACAACAGGTCAAGTTCTGGGGCGAGACGCTGAAGCATTATGCCGATGCGCAAAACGCGCTGTCGCGCGGCAAGATCGCGGCGCCGCCCGACGACGGCCCTCAGGATCGGCGGTTCAAGAACCCGCTGTGGGAATCTCATCCGTTCTTCAATTTCGTCAAACGCCAGTATCAGATCAACGCCCGCGCCATGGAGGATGCCGCCGCCGGGCTTGATGTCGACAGCGAGATCGACCGCCGCCGTATCAACTGGCTGACCCGGCAGATCGTCGACATGCTGGCGCCGACCAATTTTCTGGCCACCAACCCGGACGCGCTGGAACGCGCGATCGAGACCGAGGGCGAAAGTCTGGTCAAGGGGTTGGAGAACCTTGTCCGCGACGTCGAATATAACGATGGCGAACTGGTGGTGTCGCTGGCCGACCGGCAGGCGTTCCGGGTGGGCGAGAATATCGGCACCGCCTCGGGCGAGGTGGTCCATCGCGCGCCGTTGTGGGAACTGATCCAGTACACGCCGACCACGCCACAGGTGCATGCCCTGCCGCTGGTGATTTTTCCACCGTGGATCAACAAGTTCTACATCCTCGATCTGAAACCGCAGAACAGCCTGATCCGCTGGACCGTCGATCAGGGGTTCACGCTTTTCGTGGTTTCATGGCGCAATCCGGGTACGGACATGGCCGAGGTGTCGCTTGACGATTATGTCACGGCCTATCTGGACATCATGTCGAAGGTGCTTGAGCTGACCGGCCAGCAAAAGCTGAATGCGGTCGGCTATTGCATCGCCGGGACCACGCTGGCGCTGACGCTGGCGCTGATGGCCAAGCGGGGCGATGATCGGGTCAACTCGGCCACGTTCTTCACCACGCTGACCGATTTTTCGGATCAGGGCGAGTTCACGGCGTTTCTTCAGGATGATTTCGTCGACGGGATCGAGGCCGAGGTCGAACGTTCCGGCATTCTGCCCTCGGCGCTGATGTCGCGGACGTTTTCCTATCTGCGCGCGAATGATCTGGTCTGGGGACCGGCGATCCGCAGCTATATGATGGGCGAGGCGCCCCCTGCCTTCGATCTGCTGTTCTGGAACGGCGACGGCACCAATCTGCCCGGGCGCATGGCGATGGATTATCTGCGCGGCCTTTGCCAGCAGAACGCCTTTGCGCTGGACGGGTTCACGGTCAAGGGACAGCGTGTACGGCTGTCCGACGTGGAGCTTCCGCTTTGCGCGATCGCCTGTGAAACCGACCATATCGCGCCGTGGAAAGACAGTTGGCGGGGCGTGTCGATGATGGGCTCGAAGGACCGCACCTTCGTGTTGTCCCAGTCGGGCCATATCGCCGGCATCGTGAACCCGCCGTCAAAGGGTAAATACGGACATTACACCTCGACCGTCGGATTCGATTCGGGGCAGGGGGAATGGCTGGAAAAGGCCCGGTTCCATCCCGGAAGCTGGTGGCCGATGTGGGCGGAATGGCTGGCGGCACGCTCTGGCGGCATGGTCCCGGCACGCGACGCGACCCATGGCGGAAAATCACTCGCCGCCGCGCCGGGAAGCTACGTGATTGAAAATCCGGCCGAATAAGGGCCGGATTTTCTGATTTGGGATTACCGTAAGCGAAATTGCGCCGCAGCGCAGCAAGTTCGATCTTGCAATGCTGCGTTGCGGCATTTATATCATGGCCACGGTTACAACGGCGGTGATCGCCCGGATGCGGATCAGCGCCACAATCCCAAAAGGACGAATATCATGGCAAAGACCCCCGATTACACCAAAGCCTTCCAGGACATGCTGTCGAACGTCCCGGTCGACACCTCGTCGTTCCAGGACGCGATCCGCAGCCAGGGCGCCCTGGGCGAGAAAATGGCCCGCGTGACCCTGCGCGCCGCCGAGCGTTCGACCGAGATCGGCGCTCAGTGGGCCAAAGACACCATCGCCCGCGTGGGTGAGCTGGCCTCGCAGAAAGAAGACGCTTCGGAATACACCAAAGCCGTCAGCGATTTCGCTTCGGCTCAGGCCGAGCTGGCCGCCGAGCACATGGCTGCTTTCGCCGAAGTCGCGAAAAAAGTTCAGATGGACACCGTCGACCTGATGCTGGCCGCCGGCAAGGACTTTGCCGAAGACGCGCAGTCGGCTGCCCAGAAAACCACCCGTCAGGCTCAGGCCGCGGTCAAAAAAGCGACCGACGCCGCCAAAGCCTGATCGGCTTTTCGCCGATCGGAAAACCCGTCGCACCATGGTGCGGCGGGTTTTTTCATGGCCGGTTCAAAGGGTCGGATGAGGCCGGTTTTCGATTGTTACGATGCGCGGCTTATGGCGATGCGCTGTCATGCCGAATTCTCGTTTTTTGGTATCGTTAATTTGCTGTATTTCACCAGATAAGATTCCATGTTACTCGCCTTATTGGTGTGTTCTGCATTTGCAGCCGACGCGAGTAAATTGCGCGTAAATACACCTTGGAGCTGATCTGACAATTAACGTTAACGGTATTCCACATATTCCTGCATACAGAAAACTGCATTCAGTTTATGCAAGAGGATATTGTGCTCTTCTCGCGATGTTCAGCCGATAATATACTGAAACAAAATGATAAAATTACGTTCGCCTATCTTTTATGGCAAGATCTCAAATTTTACGCAGTTGTGTGTGGACGCTCGTCTCGATTTGGTGATATTTCTGCCGGAATGCGGTCTGAAACGGCCGCTCACGTTTAGCTGTATGAGGGTTTCATGGCTTCAATCAAGGCAACGTGGTATTTGACCGATCTTACCCGTGCCAATACCCAGACAACGAATTGGTCCATCGGGACGACCAGCACCCCGGTCAAGGTCTGGTTCGGAACTGCGGCTGAAAAGTCGGCGGAAAATCCGAGTTCGCCGCCCTATGATCTGATTATCGTCGACAGCACCTCGACCAACGGCCAAAGCACGCCGCATGCGGTCGATTCGACCGAGTTGCGCAACGCGCTTCTGGCCTATGACGCAAACAACCCCGGCCTGACTTATAACCTGAGCAACAATGCCGGGTTTGTCGGGACGGCGGACGCGAATATTGATAGCGATCCCGAAATCGAAAAGACTGCGGCTTTCGCGATCGACGGCAAATCCATCCAAAGCTCGACCAAGGCGGTGATGATTTCGCTGGAGGATCCGACGCTGCCCAACGCGAACCTGGGCTACAAGCCGGGGCAGGGGAACTTCAAACCCTTCGGTCCCGGTACGCTCGGGCCGCCTTGTCTGACCCGGGGAACCCGTGTCGCGACGCCTTTGGGCGAGGTGGCGGTTGAAAACCTGTCCGATGGCGATCTGGTCGTGACCAAGGATCACGGTGCGAAGAGGATCGCCCGGATCCTCGGCAAGACGCTCAGCCCCTCCGAACTGCTGTGGAACCCGGAATTGCGCCCGGTCTGCATTTCGGCGGGCGCATTGGGGCACGGGCTTCCCGAAGCCGACCTGATCGTCAGCCCGCAGCACCGCATTCTGGTACGCTCGAAAATCGCCCAACGGATGTTCGGCGTGCCCGAGGTTCTGGTGGCGGCGAAACGGCTGACCGCGCTGGACGGGATCGAGGTCGTCCACGATCTGGAACAGGTGGAATATTTCCACATCCTGTTCGACCAGCACGAGGTCATCTTTGCCAACGGCGCGGAAACCGAAAGCCTTTATACCGGGGCCGAGGCGCTGCGCAGCGTGGGAAAGGCTGCGCGCGAAGAAATCCTGACCCTGTTTCCCATGCTGCGCGACGGGGGGGCCATGCCGATCCCGGCCCGCGTCATCGCCTCGGGGCGCCGTGGACAGCAGCTGGCGCAGCGGCATCTGGACGCCGGAAAACCGCTGCTCTGATCGCCGCGCCGGCATCGGAAGGAACGTCTGAAACAAGCCCCCGTCACGGGGGCTTGTTTTCGTTCAGGGGTATTGGCTGCCGCGCCCGATCGCGACCCGATGGCCTTTCGCCACTCAGTATTCGCGAAAAGCACTTGTGGTCCTGGCGCAGATGAAGGACCGCGCGCGTTGATGTTTTCCGTCTGGTGATGCGCGGCTATCGGGTGCTTTGCGGGTT
Source organism: Paracoccus pacificus (assembly GCF_042680785.1). Lineage (NCBI taxonomy): Bacteria > Pseudomonadati > Pseudomonadota > Alphaproteobacteria > Rhodobacterales > Paracoccaceae > Paracoccus > Paracoccus pacificus. The sequence goes on along the minus strand of NZ_JBHUEN010000013.1, from coordinate 171,493 downwards.
ATTTCGAACCCGTAATGTCAGCATCTCTGATCTATTTCCGGCTTCTTCCACCGATAAAAATATTACATTCCGTCTCGCCTGATGCCGGGTGAAGCAGACTAACCCCATGCGGGAAATGTCATCTTGCCTCACCCGTATTCTTTGAAAGTGGCTTTCTTGATGGCGCCTATTTCATTGATGATTCATGCAGATTCAGTTTTTTATACGTAATTAAACTCACATACCGCAGGGCCTGCGCTGCCGGCTATTTTATAATACGAACGAAAAAGCTAAATGGCTTGCCTGAAGCCCGTGATGAACTGGTTTCAATCACATGCTGAAAATCTATCCTTTTGTACAGGTCCAATTAAATTATGTTGAGTTTTAACGGAGGCTGGCAATAAATATTTCTTTATGACCTTGCATCGGGCAGGTTATTGCTGGCCATCGGAGTGTGTGATGTCGATTTCCGCTACCTGGTATTTAACTGATATGGGCCGCACCAATACAAATCAGGGTGCGCCATGGACTCTGCAAAGCGCGAGCACCCCGGTCAGGGTCTGGTTCGGGACGCAGGCGGAGTTTGACGCACAACATCCCACGACACCCGCTTCCGGTCCGGCGGGGGCTGGCCAATACGATATTGTTATTATCGACAACGACAGCAGCGGACAGGGCGTGTTTGGCGCTGTCAACTCGACCGAGCTTCGCACGGCGATGCTGGATTACGCATCGCGAAATAACCTTGACTACAATATTCCCTCGCAGCCCTCGGGTTTCGGGACGCGTGTCGCCACCGCCAGCGCCGACATTGATGGCGACGGCGATTTGGATAATACGGCGGCATTCTCGACTGACGGCGTTTCCATAAGCACCTCCGGTTCCGGCGTCTTGATCTCGCTGGTGGACCCGACGGTCACGATGCTGGATCCGGACTATAAGCCCGGACAGGGCAACTTCGATCCCTTCGGTCCCGGCACGCTTGGGCCGCCCTGTCTGGTGCGCGGCACCCGTATCGCCACGCCGCTGGGCGAGGTTCTGGTCGAGAACCTTTCAAATGGCGATCTGGTTTTGACCAAGGATCGCGGTGCCAGGAAAATCGAACTGATTGTCAGCACCACGCTCGGCTCGGCCCGTCTGGCGCTTCATCCCGAATTGCGCCCGATCCGCATAATGGCCGGCGCGCTTGGGCACGGCCTGCCCGAGACTGATTTGTGTGTCAGTCCGCAGCACCGCATTCTGGTGCGCTCAAAGATCGCGCAGCGGATGTTTGGCGCCTCCGAGGTTCTGGTGGCCGCAAAACAGCTTGTCGCGCTGAACGGCATTGAAATCGTCGACGATCTGAAACCGGTGGAATATTTCCATATTCTGTTCGACCAGCACGAGGTCGTCTTTGCCAATGGTGCGGAAACTGAAAGCCTTTATACCGGGGCCGAGGCGCTGAAAACTTTGGGTCCAGCGGCCCGCACCGAGATATTTGCGCTGTTTCCCGCGCTGCTGGACGGCGGGACGCCCGCCATTCCCGCCCGGATCATCGCCAATGGCCGGCGCGGCAGGCAATTGACCAAGCGTCACGTGAATGCGGGCCAACCGCTGATCTGACGCCGCCGCGAGGCATTTACAGGCGGGCTCCGATCGCGGGCCCGCCCGAATTGTTCGCGAACCGACCGCTGTTTTGAATTTCTCAGCGTGTGACGTAATTGTATTTTAGCGCGCTGGTGAGAAAAATCACTGTCCGCGGGAAGAAAACCGATTGTCTCCCGCCACGCGACTGCGCACAGCCATCGGAAAAAAATCCGACCCGCGCGCCGATCACCCCAACCGGGGTTTTATCTACTGCATTGAACCATTGCATCGCGAATATGCCACGGCCCGCGCCCCGGCGGCGATGCTTTTTCGTAGCGAAAATTTGCCGCGGTATCATATCAGAGAGAATTGGTAGGCCCGGAGGGACTCGAACCCCCAACCAAGGCGTTATGAGCGCCCTGCTCTGACCATTGAGCTACAGGCCCGCCGCGGTCCCGCCCTGCCTAAGGCAGATCGGGTTCGGCGGTCAACAGCTTTGCGGAACAAAGCCGGCGGGGTGTGGCCGGCGCATTGCCTGCGTCGGCGGCTTCTTGTATCGACGGGCGCGAATGGACACAGGCGCGGAAGGGCTGGGACGAATGGCCGAGGATCGGAAGAACGGGTTGACCTATGCCGGCGCCGGGGTCGACATTGATGCCGGCAATGCGCTGGTGGAACGCATCAAGCCGGCCGCCGCCGCGACCCGCCGCGCCGGCGTGATGGAGGGGCTTGGCGGCTTCGGCGCGCTGTTCGATCTGCGCGCGGCCGGTTACGACGATCCGATCCTTGTGGCCGCGACCGACGGGGTAGGAACCAAGCTGCGCATCGCCATCGACACCGGCCATCTGGAAAGCGTCGGCATCGATCTTGTCGCCATGTGTGTCAACGATCTGGTCTGTCAGGGTGCCGAGCCGCTGTTGTTTCTGGATTATTTCGCCTCCGGCAAGCTGAACGTGGACGAGGCCGCGCGGGTCATCAACGGCATCGCCGAGGGGTGCCGGCTGTCCGGTTGCGCCCTGATCGGGGGCGAAACCGCCGAGATGCCGGGCATGTATCATGGCGGCGATTTCGATCTGGCCGGCTTTGCCGTGGGCGCGATGGAGCGTGGGCGCCAGTTGCCGCAGGGGGTGTCCAGCGGCGATGTGCTGCTGGGTCTCGGCTCGGACGGGGTGCATTCCAACGGGTTTTCGCTGGTGCGCCGGGTGGCCGCGCATGCCGGCCTGACCTGGGATTCGCCCGCATCCTTCGCCGAAGGCACGCTGGGGCAGGCGCTGCTGGTGCCGACGCGGCTTTACGTGCGCCCGGTGCTGGACGCGATCCGGGCCGGCGGGGTGCATGCGGCGGCGCATATCACCGGCGGCGGCCTGACCGAGAATCTGCCGCGTGTGCTGCCCGAGGGTTTGGGCGCGCGGGTCGATCTGGGGGCGTGGTCGATGCCGCCGGTATTCCGCTGGCTGGCCACGGCGGGCGGCACCGAACAGGCCGAGATGCTGAAAACCTTCAACGCCGGTATCGGTATGGTCCTTGTCGTCGCCGCCGATCGGGCCGAGGCGCTGGACGCGCTGCTGACACAGGCGGGCGAGCGGGTGTTCCGGCTTGGAACGGTCCAGCCGGGGCAGGGGGTAAGCTATTCGGGCGCCCTGGTGTGATCCGGGTCGCCATCCTGATCTCGGGCGGTGGCTCGAACATGGTCAAGCTGGTCGAATCCATGGTCGGCGATCACCCGGCCCGCGCCGTCGTGGTGGGTTCGAACGATCCGGCGGCGGCGGGGTTGCGCCGGGCCGAGGCTTTGGGCGTGGCGAGCTTCGCCGTCGATCATCGCAGCTTCGGGCGTGATCGCGCCGCGTTCGACGCCGCGCTTCTGCAGCGGTTGCAGGCGGCGCGCCCCGATCTGGTCTGTCTGGCCGGTTTCATGCGTATTCTGACGCCGCAGTTCGTCAGCCATTTCGCCGGGCGGATGCTGAACATCCACCCCTCGCTTTTGCCGAAATATCCGGGGCTGCATACCCATGCCCGCGCCATCGCGGCCGGCGATACCGAGGCCGGGGCTACGGTTCATGAAGTCACCGGCGAACTCGACGCCGGCCCGGTGCTTGGTCAGGCGCGGGTTCCGGTGCTGCCGGGTGACGACGAACACAGCCTTGCCACCCGCGTGCTTGAGGTCGAGCATCGCCTGTACCCCGCCGTCCTGCGCCGCCGGGCCGAGGGGATTACCACGCCGCTTTATATCTAGCGCTGTTCCCTATCCGTAACGGCCTCAGACGGCTGATGCGCGCGCCCATTCATGCAGCCAGCCCAGGCCCGCCTCGGTCGTGGTGGCGGGCGTATATTGCGCGCTGACCCAGCCCGCATAGGCCGATTCGTCGATGGCGCGGAACAGCGCGTGATAATCAATCGCGCAATCGACCGGCTCGTTACGGACCGGGCAACCCGATATCTGCACATGGCGGATCTGGTCGCGGTGCCGATGCCATGCCCGCAGGACGTCCTCGGTCAGAACCTGTGCGTGATAGGCGTCGAACAACAGCCCGACGTTGGGCGAATTCAGCCGGCCCAGCAACTCGGTCGCGCGATCGAACGTGTCCAGATATTGCCGGGTCGGGCCGCAGGAGCTCATCCGCCGTTCGATCGGAGAGATCGGCTCGATCGTCAGGCTGGCATGCGGGGCACGTTTGACGGCCCAACGCAGGTTGGCGAGCATCGTGTCAAGCGCATCGGGGCCGTGGGCCTGACCGGACAGGACGTTGATATGCCGGGCGCCCAGCCGGCGGGTGATCTTCAGCGCCCGCTCAAAATCCTTGCGGAACAGTTCCTCGCCGCCGGGAACGGCGGCAAAACCCCGCGGACCGCCGGACCAGTTCGGGCCGGGCGTGATCATCATCGCGAATTCGACCTTGGCGGCGGCGCAGGCTTTCTGAAGCGCGATCGGTTCGATGTCATAGGGATATTCGAATTCGACCGCCTGAAACCCGGCACGGCGGGCGGCGGCGGGGCGGTCGAGAATCGGCAGTTCGGTGAAAAGCCAGGTGATATTCGCGGCGAATCTGGGCATCAGGCGGCCCCGTCAAGCGCGAAGAAGGCGCCTTTCGACATGACGCCAAGCGCGCCGCCCGGACCCGGGCGGGCGGCATCGGCCAGCCGATAGAACGTCTTGCGGTCGATCAGCGCCCAAAGATCGCGGCGGATGTGGACGTAAGGCCGCGGGGTGCCGTCCGCATCGACGCGCACCCGGATTGGGTCATCGGGGCCTGCGGTCACCGTATCGCCGACATTGGTCGTGAAGGTGATCCGGTCGGGGGCGATTTCGGCATCGACCGCGATGAACGGCGCGTCCTCGACCCGGATTCCGACCTTTTCGACCGGGGTGACCAGAAAATGCCGCCCGTCCTCGAATTTCAGGATCGAGGCGAACAGCTGCACCATCGCCGGGCGGCCGATCGGTGTGCCCTGATAGAACCACGTGCCGTCGCGCCGGATCTCCATGTCCAGATCGCCGCAGAAGGGCGGGTTCCACAGATGCACCGGCGGCGGTCCCTTCCGGCCCGCGCTGGCGGCGGCGCTGGCGATGTTTTCGGCGCTGGGTTTTTCAGACTTCACGTCTGTGTCAGTCGCATCAGGCATTGGTAGTCCGCCGCAAATGGTGTCTTTATGCTGATCTAAGGCAGTATAGGGCGAAAGTCATGACCACGGACAGTGAAATGCTGGAACAGATCGGCGCATTGGCGACCCGGCTCGGCGCGGCGCGCGAATCGGTGGATCGGCGATTTATCGGACAGGAAAGCGTGGTCGAGCAGGTTCTGGCCGCGATCCTTTCGGGCGGCCATGCCTTGCTGGTCGGGCAGCCGGGTCTGGGCAAGACGATGCTGGTCGATACGCTGGGCACGGTTCTGGGGCTTGATACCTCGCGCATTCAGTTCACCCCCGACCTGATGCCGGCCGATATCCTGGGGTCCGAGGTTCTGGACGCCAAGCCCGACGGCACCCGCGCCTTCCGGTTCATCGAGGGGCCGGTTTTCACCCAGCTTCTGATGGCCGATGAGATCAACCGCGCCAGCCCGCGCACCCAGTCGGCGCTGCTTCAGGCCATGCAGGAGGGTGAGGTGACCGTCAGCGGTCAGCATCGGCCGCTGGGGCGCCCGTTCCACGTGCTCGCCACCCAGAACCCGATCGAGCAAGAGGGCACCTATCCGCTGCCCGAGGCGCAGCTTGACCGTTTTCTGCTGCAGGTCGATGTCGATTATCCCGACCGCGATACCGAACGCGCGATCCTTCTGGCGACGACGGGCATCGAAAAGGGTGCCGCGCATCAGGTATTCGACGCCGAAACCCTGATGGCCGCGCAGGCGCTGGTCCGGCGCATGCCGGTCGGCGAATCGCTGGTCGCGGCGATCCTTGATCTGGTCCGCGGCTTCCGCCCCGGCGAGGCCGAGGCGCCGGCATGGCTTGGCGATACGCTGGTCTGGGGGCCGGGCCCCCGCGCCGCGCAGGCGCTTATGCTGACGATCCGGGCCCGCGCGCTTCTGCATGGCCGCTATGCCCCGGTGGTCGAGGATGTGGCCGCAATGGCCGCGCCGGTCCTGCGCCACCGCATGGCGCTTGGCTTTGCGGCGCGGGCGCGGGGCGACAGCGTCGATGCGCTGATCGACCGAATGGTGAACGAACGGCTGATGCAGGGGGCGGCTGCTTGATTTCCGCGCCCGAGGCCCTGCGCCGCGATGCGCAATCGGCCCTTGACGGGTTGCCGGCGCTGGTCCTTGCGGCCGAGCGGCTGGCGGCGACGGTTCTGCCGGGCGCCCATGGCCTGCGCCGCGCCGGCGCGGGCGAGGATTTCTGGCAATACCGCGCCGCCTCGGCCGGGGACAGCCTGCGGATGATCGACTGGCGGCGCTCGGCCCGGTCGGATGCCGAATTCGTCCGCGACCGCGAACGACAGACCGCGCAGGCGGCGATGCTGTGGGTCTCGGACGGGTTGTCGATGGATTACGCGGGCGCCCCGGACCGCCCGAGCAAGGGCTCGCGGGCGCGCACCATCGCGCTGGCGCTGGGGATCGCGCTGATCCGGGGGCATGAGCGGGTCGCCGTGCTGGGGCAGGGCGCCGCGCGCCCGGGACGCAGCCAGATCACCCGGCTGGCCCACGGGCTCAGCCTGCCCGGCCCGGGAACCGAGGATGCCGCGCCACCCGTCACCGCGCTGCGCCCGCATCAGCGCGTGGTGCTGATCAGCGATTTTCTGGGCGATCCGGCGCCGGTTCAGGCGTTTCTGGCGCAGGCCGCCGGCATGGGCGTGGGCGGCGCCATTGTGCAGGTGCTGGACCCGGATGAAGAGGTTTTTCCGTTTTCGGGCGCGATCCTGTTTCAGGACATCAGCGGCGCGCGCCGCCATGACACCCGCGACGCGGCGGGTTTGCGCCGGGAATATCTGGACCGCCTAGCCCAACGCCGCGCGCTTCTGGCCGAGACTGCGCGCAAGGCCGGTTGGCATTTCACCCATCACGACACCGCCGCCGCGCCGGCCACGGCGCTGATGTGGCTGTATTCGGTTCTGGGTCAGGTCTGATATGTTTACGCTGGGCGCATTGGGTTTTGCCTCACCCTGGATCCTGACCGCGCTGGTGGCTTTGCCGGCGTTGTGGGTGATCCTGCGCGCCATGCCGCCCGGGCCACGACTGGTCAGCTTTCCGGCGGTCGGTCTGCTGCTTGGCCTGCGCGACAAGCGCCCCGAGGCGCGGCGCACGCCGTGGTGGCTGTTGCTGCTGCGGATGCTGGCGGTCGCGGCGCTGATCCTTGCATTTGCCGGGCCGGTCTGGCGTCCTGCGGCGCAACCGGGCGGGACGGGCCCAATGCTGCTGGTGGTCGATGCGGGCTGGTCCGCCGCACCCAACTGGCAGCAGACCCAGCGCCGCATGGTGCAAGAGCTTGAGCAGGCGGCGGGACGGCCGGTCGCGGTCTTGCTGGCCGATGGCCGGGCGGATGACGCGGCACTCGCCTTCGCCGCCGGTCCCGATCTGGTGCGCATGGCCCGCGCCGCCCGCCCCGTCGCATGGCCCGGCGCCTTTCCCGAGGATCCGCAGAAAAGCCTGTCCGCCGCGCCCAAGGGTGAGTTGCAGACCCTTTGGCTTTCGGACGGTGCCGACCATCCGAACCGCGGGCGCTGGATGGATGCGCTGGTCGCGCGCGGGTCGGTCACGGTGGTGCCTCCGACCTTGCCGGTCCTGTCGTTGCAGCTTGCCGGCCCCGAGGGCAATGCGCTGACCCTGCATGGCGTCGACCCCAATGCCACGGCCGAGGCGGTGCCGAAAGTCGTGGCGCTTGGCCCCGATCCGCAGGGGATCGAGCGTGATCTGGCCGTGCTGACCCCGGGCGAGGCCGCGGCCGATGGCGACCGGCCGGTCGCGATCACGCTTCAGCCCGAATTGCGCAACCGCGTCACCCGGTTTCAGGTGCAGGCACAGGACAGCGCCGGTGCGGTGGTTCTGGCCGATGACCGCGTCCGCCGGCGCAAGGTCGCGCTGGTCGGCAGCACTGTCGCCAATACCGAGGGGCAGGCGCTGCTGTCGCCGCTGCATTATCTGCGCCGGGCGCTTGCCCCCACGACCGAACTGTCCGAGGGCGGGCTTTCGGAAATCCTGCCCGCCGCGCCGGATGTCATCATTCTGGCCGATGAGCCACCGGGCGGGGAAACCGCGCAGCTTGCCGAATGGGTTCAGGCCGGGGGCACGCTGATCCGCTTTGCCGGCCCGCGCATGGCCGCCGCCGAGCGGGTCGAGGACGATCCCCTGTTGCCCGTGCGCCTGCGCGCCGGCGGCCGCGACATCGGCGGGGCGCTAAGCTGGGGCGATCCCCGCGCGCTGGCGCCGTTTTCCCCGGATGGCCCCTTCGCCGGGCTGGTCCCGCCGGATGAGGTCACCGTGCGCGCCCAGATCATGGCCGAGCCGTCGCCCGAACTGGCGCAGGCCACGATTGCGGCCTTATCGGATAATACGCCTTTGGTCACGCGGGCGGCGCGGGGGGATGGGCAGGTCATCCTGTTCCATGTGACCGCGAATGCCGAATGGTCCTCGCTGCCCTTGTCGGGACTGTTCGTGCAGATGCTGAACCGGCTGGTGCAATCGGCGCGCGGCATGGGGGAGGTGACCGATCAGGCGGCGCCCGAGGCCCACCTTAACGCCACCGAGCCGCAAGCCGATTTCTGGACCGCCGAGAGCTTGCTTGACGGTTTCGGCCGCCCGGTCCCGCCCGAGGGTCTTGCCCCGGTCCCGAATGCGCAGTTCAGCAAGGGCCTGCCGGGTCCCGAGATGCCTGCGGGGCTCTACCGCGCGGGTGAGCGTGTGCATGCGTTGAACGCGGGTACGAAGCTGGCGCCGGCGGTCTGGCCTGCGACGGTTCGGATGGAACAGGCGGCGCGCGCGCCGGGGCTGGCGCTGCGGGGCTGGCTGCTGGCGCTGGCGGCGGCGCTGATGGCGCTGGATGCGCTGGCCTCGGTGCTGGTCAATCGCGCCCGCCGTGGGGGCGGTGGGGTCGGCGGCGGCGTAGGGGGCGGCACAGGCGGGAACATGGGCGGGAACATGGGCGGTGGCGCCCCGGCCGGCGCGGTCGCCGCGATCGTGCTGCTGGTGCTTGCGGGGGTATTCGCCCCCATGCCCGCCCATGCCCAAGAACCCCCGGCCGCCACGGCCGAAGAGGTGACGCCCGATCCCGATCCCCGGCTGCTCAAGGCGGCGGATGAGGTCGCGTTGGCCTATGTGGTGACCGGTGATCCGGCGGTGGACCGCGCCGCCGAGGCCGGTCTGAAGGGGCTGTCGCAGGGGCTTGCGGCCCGCACCACGGTCGAACCCGGTGCCCCGATCGGGGTGGATCTGGACGTGGACGACCTGTCGGTGCTGACCTTTCTTTACTGGCCGATCACCGACACCCAACCCGCGCCGTCGCCGGCCGCCTATGTCCGCCTGAACCGGTTCCTGCGCACCGGCGGTTTGATCCTGTTCGATACCCGCGACGCCGATATCGCCGGCACCGGCGCCCCCGATCAGTCGGCGGCGCTTCAGCGTCTGGCCGCGCCGCTGGAAATTCCGGCGCTGGCGCCCGTCCCGCAGGATCACGTCCTGACCCGGACCTTCTATCTGCTGGACTATTTCCCCGGCCGTTTCGACAATGGCGAGGTCTGGGCCGAAGCACCGCCCCCCGATGCGGTCCAGACCGAGGGCGTCCCCTTCCGGCATCTGAACGACGGCGTGTCGCCGGTGATCATCGGCGGCAATGATTGGGCCGGGGCATGGGCCATCGACGACCGCGGCCTACCGATGTTCACGGTCGGGCGCGGCTATGACGGCGAGCGTCAGCGCGAAATGGCGCTGCGGTTCGGCATCAACCTGATCATGTATGTGCTGACCGGCAATTATAAATCCGATCAGGTCCACGTGCCCGCACTTCTGGAACGTCTGCGTCAGGACGAGATCGCGCCGCAGCCGAGGGTGGGACAATGACAGTGAATCTCGGTCCTGACCTGCAACTGGTCTTTGACCCGGCCTTGCCCTGGCCGGTGGTGGCGGTGCTGGCCGGGCTGGCGCTCATCGCTTCGGTGTTCGCGCTGTGGCGCGGGCTTGGCGGCTGGGCGCTGCGCGGGCTCGCGGGGCTGGCGGCGGTGGCGGCGCTGGCCGGTCCGGGCCTGCAGCGTGGCGACCGCATCCCGTTGAACGACATCGTGATCCTTTTGGACGACCGCACCGCGAGCGCGCGTTTGCCGGGACGCGAGGCCCAGACCGACGCGGCGGTGGACAGCATGGCCGCCCAGATCGCCGCCATGCCGGGGACGGAACTGCGCCGCGTAACGGTCGAGGATGACGAGACCGACGGCAGCCTGATCGGTGCGGCGCTGACCAAGGCGCTGGCCGCCGAGCCCGCCGATCGCGTCGCCGGCGTCATCGCGGTCACCGACGGTCAGGCCCATGATCCGGCCGCCATTCCCGCCACCGCGCCCGCGCCCGTTCAGGTGCTTCTGACCGGCGCTAATGACGATTGGGACCGGCGTCTGGTGATCGAGGACGCGCCGGCCTTCGGGCTGATCGACAAACCCCTGACCATCCGCCTGCGGGTCGAGGATCAGGGCGCGGTGCCCGCCGGGCTTGGCGGTCAGCCGGTCATGTTGCGCTGGTCGCTGGATGGCGGGGCCGAGCAGGTCCTGCCGCTGACGCCCGGCACCCCGGCCGAGTTGCAGGTGACGCCGAAACACGCCGGGCAGAACGTGGTCGCGATGGCCATCGACCCGCCCACCGGCGTCACGCCGCCCGAACTGACCGACCGCAACAACGCCGCCGCCGTCCAGATCAACGGCGTGCGCGACCGGCTGCGGGTTCTGCTGGTCTCGGGCGAGCCGCATGCCGGCGAACGCACCTGGCGCAATCTGTTGAAATCCGACGCGAATGTCGACCTGATCCATTTCACCATCCTGCGTCCGCCGGACAAGATGGACGGGGTGCCGGTCGATGAACTCTCGCTGATCGCCTTTCCGACGGGCGAGCTGTTCATGAACCGGATCGACGATTTCGATCTGATCATCTTTGACCGCTACCGGGTGCGCGGCATCCTGCCGCCGGCCTATTTCGAGAATATCAACCGCTATGTCCGCGAGGGCGGCGCCATACTCGTGGCCGCCGGTCCCGAAATGGCGACGGTGGAAAGCCTGAACCTCTCGCCTCTGGGGGCGATCCTGCCGGCGATGCCGAACGGCCGGGTTCTGGAACAGCCGTTCCGTCCCGAACTGACCGAGCAGGGGAAGCGCCACCCGGTGACCGCCGGGTTGCCGGGCGCGCCGCCGCCGGGCGCCGAGGGGGATGCGGCGGAACCGGACTGGGGCCGCTGGCTGCGAATGGCGCAGGTCAACCCCGACCCGCAGGCCACCGTCGCAATGTCGGGGGCCGAGGGGCTGCCGCTTCTGATCCTGAACCGGGTCGGCGAGGGGCGGGTCGCGATGCTGACCTCGGATCAGGTCTGGCTGTGGGGGCGCGGGTTCGAGGGCGGCGGCCCGCAGCTCGAACTTCTGCGCCGCATCGCGCATTGGTCGATGAAGGAGCCGGACCTTGAGGAAGAGGCGCTGACCGCCACCGTGGCGGATGGCCAGACCCTGACGATCACCCGGCGCACGATGAAGGACACCGCCGGCCCGGTTCAGGTCACAGGCCCCGACGATTTCAGCACCGAGATCCCCCTGGAACGCACCGCGCCCGGCCGCTTTACCGCCCGCTGGACCGCACCGGCGCAGGGGCTTTACCGGCTGAAGGACGGCGATATCGAACGGGTCGTGGCGCTTGGCCCCGCCGCGCCCCGCGAATTCGAGGAGACCGTGGCCACCGAGGCGCGCCTTGGCCCCTTGGCCGAGGCCACGGGCGGCACGGTCCTGCGCATCGCCGACGGCCTGCCGGACCTGCGTCAGGTACGCGCCGATCGCAGCGCCTTCGGCCAAAGCGTCGGCGGGCCGTGGATCGGCATCACCCCGCGCGAAGCGGCAAGCGTCACCGGCCTGCGCCTGTCGCCGCTGTTGCCTGACTGGGCGTGGCTGGCGCTGATCGCCCTGTCGCTGATCGGCGGCTGGCTGGTCGAGGGCCGGCGGCGCGGGTGAACCGGCGCAGCAGAACCGACGTGGCAGAACCGTCATGGCGGTGGGGCTTTCCCTTTGGGTCCGCAACGCTTAGGTATCTAGGCGCATAACAGGGGGCGGCATGTCGTTTTTCTCGAAGCTCAAGGAACGGCTGACGAAATCGTCATCGAAGATTTCGTCGGGACTCGACCAGTTGGTCGCCGACGCTCCGCCCGATCAGGCCGTTCCGCCCGAACCGGCGCCGGTCGCACCGCAACCGGTGCCCGCCGAGCCACGCCCGCCCGTCCAGCCCGAGACCGCGCCCGCCGCGGGCTCCGCGCCGCCATCGCCCCAACCGACGTTAACGCCCCCGCCGGCGCCACCAACGCCGGTCGCTTCCCCAACCCCGTCGCCGCGATCCGAGGCGCGATCCGAACCGGAGCTGCGCGCGCAACCCGACCTGCAACCCGCACCCGAAACGCAGGCGCCAGCCGCGCAACCGCGCCAGCTGGTTACCCCTCCCGCCCAGCCCGCGCCCGCAGCGCCCGCAATTCCGGCCACACCCCCCGCCCAGCCCGCGCCCGCCCCGGCATCACAGCCGACCCCGCCTGCATCGCAACCGGGGCTTCTCGGGCGGCTGTTCGGTCGCGGCGATACCCCGGCGCGCCCCGCAACGACCCCGGCCGAGCCCCGGCGCGAGCTTGACGACGAGATGCTGGAGCAGCTTGAAGAGATGCTGATTCAGGCCGATATGGGGGTCGAAACCGCGCTGCGCGTGACCGCCAATATCGCCGAGGGGCGGCTTGGCCGCCGCATCTCGGCCAGCGAACTCAAACAGCTTCTCGCCGATGAGGTGACGCGGATCATGACCCCGGTCGCCCGGCCGCTGCCGCTTTATCCGAAAAAGCCGCAGGTGGTTCTGGTCGTGGGTGTCAACGGGTCCGGCAAGACCACCACCATCGGCAAGCTGGCCAGCCAGTTCCGGCAGGCCGGCAAGCATGTGGTGATCGCGGCCGGCGATACCTTCCGCGCCGCAGCGGTCGAGCAATTGCAGGTCTGGGGCCAGCGCGCCGGGGTGCCGGTGATGACCGCGCCCGAGGGTTCGGACCCCGCCAGCCTCGCCTTTGACGCGATGACCCGGGCCGAGGCCGAAGGCGCGGATCTTCTGATGATCGACACCGCCGGCCGGCTTCAGAACCGGCAGGACCTGATGGAGGAACTGGCCAAGATCGTCCGGGTGATCCGCAAAAAGGACCCCTCGGCGCCGCATAACACGCTTCTGGTGCTGGACGCGACCACCGGCCAGAACGCGCTGAGCCAGGTCGAAACCTTCCGCAAGCTCGCCGATGTCTCGGGGCTGGTGATGACCAAGCTGGACGGGACCGCGCGCGGTGGCGTGCTGGTGGCGCTGGCCGACCGCTTTGGCCTGCCGATCCATGCCATCGGCGTGGGCGAGCAGATCGACGATCTTGACGCCTTTGACCCGGGAGAGTTCGCCCGCGCCCTGGTCGGACTTTAGGGCCGCGCCATTGCGCCAAGCTGATCAGCGCCGACCCGCCGCTTGCCGGGCCGCTTGCGCCGCCCGGCTTGCCGGCACGCTTGCCAAGCCATCGCCCGGTTGTTAACCCAATCACACAACTTGCAAAGGACGCCCCATGGCCGACGCCCCCCGCAATCCTGCCCCCTATACCGAGGCCGATATTCATCTGATCCAGCGGATCATTCCGCATCGGTATCCGTTCCTGCTGATCGACAAGGTGCGCGACATCGTGCCGTTTGAATCGGCCGTGGGCATTAAGAACGTCACCTTCAACGAGCCGCATTTTCAGGGCCATTTCCCGGGTATGCCGATCATGCCGGGGGTGACCATCGTCGAGGCGATGGCCCAGACCTCGGCCATCGTCGTCGGAATCTCGCTGAATGTGATCGACAGGCCGCTGAACACGTTCTTCATGTCCATCGACAACTGCAAATTCCGCCGCAAGGTCGTGCCGGGCGACGTGCTCGAACTGCATTGCAAGGTCAAGCGCGGCGGCGGCAAGGTCTGGAAATTCGAGGGCAGGGGCGTCGTCGACGGGCAGGTCGCCGCCACCGCCGAGTTCACCGCCATGATGGACCTGCACAGCGATGCGTGAGACCGTGATCCACCCCTCGGCCGTCATCGAGCCGGGGGCGCAGATCGGTCAGGGGGTCGGCATCGGCCCGTTCTGCCATGTCGGCGCCGAGGTGCGCCTTGACGACGGCGTGGTGCTCAAGTCCCATGTCGTTGTCACTGGCGACACCGAACTGGGTGCGGAGACGGTCGTGTTTCCCTTCGCTTCGGTCGGCGAAGTGCCGCAGGACCTGAAGTTCAAGGGCGAGAAATCGCGTCTGGTGATCGGCGCGCGGAACCGCATCCGCGAATATGTGACGATGAACCCCGGCACCGAAGGCGGCGGCGGGCTGACGCAGGTCGGCGATGACGGGCTGTTCATGGCGGGCGCGCATGTCGCCCATGATTGCCGCATCGGCAACCGGGTGATCCTTGTGAACAACGCCAGCGTGGCCGGCCATTGCGTGCTTGAAGATGACGTGATCGTGGGCGGCCTGTCGGGCGTGCATCAATTCGTGCGCATCGGCCGCGGGGCAATGATCGGCGCGGTGACCATGGTGACGGCCGATGTCATCCCCTTCGGTCTGGTACAGGGGCCGCGTGGCCATCTGGACGGGCTGAATCTGGTCGGGCTGAAGCGGCGCGGCGCTTCGCGGGCCGATATCGCGGCGCTGCGGGATCTGGTGGCGGCGCTGGGGCAGGGCTCGTTCCGCGAATCCGCCCGCCAGCTTGCCGAGGGTGATCCCGGCGCGATGGAGCGTGAGGTGCTGGATTTCATCCTTGGCCCCAGCGACCGCTCATTCCTCGCCCCGCACGGTCCGGTGGGTAACCCGGGATGAGCGGCGGGAACCTGACAGCGGTCATCGCCGGGCAGGGCGCGCTGGCGCCGGCGGTACTGGCGGCGCTGGCCGATCAGGGGGAAAGCCCTGTGGTCGCCGCCCTGCAGGGGTTCGCGCCCGGCCCCGGAATAACCGAATTCCGGCTGGAACGGCTGGTGCCGTTCATGGACAGCCTGCTGGATCAGGGCGTCGACAAGGTCACCTTCGCGGGGGCCGTGCGGCGCCCGCATCTTGACCCGGAACTGTTCGATTCACGCACCGCATCGCTGGTGCCCCGCATCCTCTCGGCGATCCAGTCGGGTGATGACGCCGCATTGCGGGTGCTGATCGCGATTTTCGAGGAATGGGGGCTGAAGGTCATCGGCACCGCCGATGTCGCCCCCGATCTGGTTCCCGCCGAGGGGCATCTGGTCGGCGGCCCCAACGGTCATGACCGCGAGGATGCGCGCCGCGCGGTCGAGATCGTCAGAGGGCTGGGTGCGCTTGATCTGGGGCAGGGGGCGGTGGTTGCCCAAGGGCTTTGCCTTGCGGTCGAGACCTTGCCCGGCACCAACGCGATGCTGGATTTCGTCGCCGCGCACAAGGCGCTTCGCCCGAACCCGCGTGGCGCGCGCGGGGTTCTGTACAAGGCACCGAAGCCCGGCCAGGACCGGCGCATCGACCTGCCCGCGATCGGGGTGGAAACGGTGAATGCCGCCGTCCGCGCCGGGCTCGCCGGCATCGCGTGGGAGGCCGGCGGCTGCGTTCTTCTGGACCGCACCGAAACCGAGGCCGCGGCGCGCGAAGGCGGTCTGTTCCTGTGGTCGCGGGGCGCATGAGGTTCTTTGCGATAGCGGGTGAGCCCTCGGGCGACCTGCTCGGCGGGGCGCTTATGGCCGGACTGCGGCAGTTGGAACCGACCAGCGAATTTCTGGGCGTCGGCGGGCCTGCGATGGCGGAACAGGGGCTGGAAAGCCGCTTTCCGATGCAGGAACTGTCGCTGATGGGACTGATCGAGGTTCTGCCGAAATATCGCGCGCTGAAACGCCGCGTATCGGAAACCGCCCGCGCCGTGGCCGAGGCAGAACCCGACGCGCTGATCACCATCGACAGCCCCGATTTCTGCCTGCGCGTCGCGGCCGAGGCGCGGGCGCTGAACCCCAAGCTGCGCACCATCCATTATGTGGCGCCCTCGGTCTGGGCATGGCGCCCCGGGCGGGCCCGCAAGATGGCGCGGGTGATCGACCATGTTCTGGCGCTGTTGCCGTTCGAGCCGCCCTATATGCGCGCCGCCGGGATGAGCTGCGATTTCGTCGGCCATCCGGTCGTGGCCGAGCCTCTGGCCACCGCCGCCGATGCCGCCGCGTTCCGCGCCACTCATGACATCGCCCCCGAGACCGCGCTGATCCTGTGCCTGCCCGGATCGCGCAAATCCGAAGTCAGCCGCCTTGGTCCCCGGTTCGACGAGGCGTTGCTTCAGGTCCGCGACCGCATTCCCGATACCCGCGTGGTTCTGCCCACCGTGCCCGGCGTGGCGCCGCTGATCCACGAGATGACCCGTCGCTGGCCGACCGCGCCGGTGGTGGTCGAAACGCCCGAGGATAAACGCGCCGCCTTTGCCGCCGCCGATGTGGCGCTTGCGGCATCCGGTACGGTCTCGCTTGAACTGGCGGCGAACGGTGTGCCGATGGTGATCGGCTATGACATGGCGCCGCTGTCGCGTCTGGTGGTCGGGATGCTTTTGCGCACCGATACGGTCACGCTGGTCAATCTGGTCAGCGAAACCCGCGCGGTCCCAGAATTTCTGGGCGGCGCCTGCACGCCGGCGGCGCTGTCCGGGGCGATCGTGGATCTGCTCGATTCACCGGCCAGACAGGCCGAGCAGCGCAAGGCGATGGATCTGACGATGGACCGGCTTGGCAGGGGCGGCGAGCCGCCCGGACTGCGCGCGGCGCGATCGGTGCTCGGGGTCGTCGGATAGGCCCGTCGGTTAGGCCAGGGGGCCGCGATCAGGCCTTGATGCGGCGATGGCGGATCCAGCCGCCGCCCAGCACTCGGCTGCCTTCGGTCTCATAAAAGACGCAAGCCTGCCCGGCGCTGACGCCATCTTCGGGGTCCAGCAACTCGACCTCGGCCGAGCGTGGGCCGGTCGCGCGCAGAAGCGCGGGACGCGGCGGCCGGGTCGAACGGATCCGCACCGACACCTGCCGTTCCGCCGTGCCGTCGAAAGCGCCGTCGCCCAGCCAGTTCACCTCATCCACCAGCACCGTGCGGGTGGCGAGCGCGGTGCGCGGGCCGACGACGACGCGGCGGTCATCGGCGTCCAGCCGCACCACATAAACCGGATCGGCCATGCCGCCGATGCCAAGGCCGCGCCGCTGGCCGATCGTGTAATGGATCACGCCCGGATGGCTGCCCAGCACATTGCCGTCCAGATCCACGATCTCGCCCGGTTCCGCCGCCCCGGGACGCAGTTTTTCGATGACGCTGGCATAGTTGCCGTTCGGCACGAAACAGATGTCCTGGCTGTCGGGCTTGTCCGCCACCGACAGCCCGTATTGCGCGGCAAGCGCGCGGGTGTCGTTCTTGCTGGCCAGATGGCCCAGCGGAAAACGCAAAAAGGCGAGTTGCGCCGGCGTGGTCGGGAACAGGAAATAGCTTTGGTCGCGCGCCGGGTCGGCCGCCATATGCAGTTCGGGGCCGTTCGCGCCGTCCTTGCGCTGGATGTAATGCCCCGTGGCCATGCAATCGGCATCCAGATCGCGGGCCGTCGCCAGAAGATCCCGGAACTTCACCCGTTCATTGCATCGGATGCAGGGTACCGGCGTCGCGCCGGCCAGATAGGCATCGGCAAACTCCTCGATCACCGATTCGCGGAACATGTTCTCGTAATCCAGAACATAATGCGGAAAACCGATGCGCTCGGCCACGCGGCGGGCGTCATGAATATCCTGCCCGGCGCAACAGGCGCCCTTTTTCGCCAGCGCCGCGCCGTGATCGTAAAGTTGCAGGGTCACGCCGATCACGTCATAGCCCTGATCGGCCAGCAGGGCCGCCACGACCGAGCTGTCGACGCCGCCCGACATTGCCACGACCACGCGCGTATCCGCCGGCGCCTTGGCAAAACCCAGCGAGTTCAACGTTGGTTCGGTCGCCGTCACGGGTGCGGCAAGATCGGAAGACAACACAAAGAAATTCCTTCAGCGGGCGATTGACGGCGCGGACCGTGCCACGAAAACCATCCCCGTATGTCGGGGCGAATGGCCATGGCCGGGCCGGATCGCTAAAAATATAGGAAAATACCGGGCATCCTCAAGGCATGAAAACGGCTTTTCCTGTGCGATGCTTTACCCGAAATTAACCCCGGACTGCAATAAGATGCAGGACAAACAAGCGGGTGACAGATGTATATAAGAAAAACCGACCGGCCCCGGATCATCACCTTGCCCGACGGCACGATACTCTCGGTGGCGGATCTGCCGCCGGTGGGGCTGGGCCGCTGGGTGGCCAGCCGCAAGGCGGTGGTCGTCCGCGCGGTATTGCATGGCCTGCTGACGCGCTCGGAAGCGATCGAACGCTATGATCTGTCCGAGGAAGAATTCGGAAACTGGATGGAAAATATCTCGCGCCACGGCACCGCGGGGCTGAAGGTCGCGGCCATTCCGCAGCTTCGTCAATCGAAAGACCACAATCAAGGGTTGTAATGATAATAAAATCTGTGGTTGAGTAACCGGATGTTAACCTTTTGATGGCAGCTTGAATTCAAAGAACCGCTCAAGGACAGGTTACTCCATGCGCATACTTCTGGTTGAAGACGATCCCACCACGGCCCGCAGCATCGAACTCATGCTGGGTCATGCCAGCTATAACGTCTATTCGACGGATATGGGCGAAGAGGGCATCGACCTGGCCAAACTGTATGATTACGACCTGATCCTGCTGGATCTGGACCTGCCCGACATGTCGGGGATGGAGGTTCTGCGCCAGATCCGGATGTCGCGGATCAACACGCCGATCCTGATCCTGACCGGATCGGATGACACCGAAAGCAAGCTCAAGGGCTTTGGCTTCGGCGCCGATGATTACATGACCAAGCCTTTCCACCGCGAGGAACTGGTCGCCCGCATTCAGGCCATCATCCGCCGGTCCAAGGGGCATGCCCAGGCGGTGATCCGCACCGGCAAGCTGGTCGTCAATCTGGATGCCCGCTCGGTCGAGGCGGACGGGCGCACGGTGCATCTGACCGGCAAGGAATATCAGATTCTGGAACTGCTCAGCTTGCGCAAGGGCACGACCCTGACCAAAGAGATGTTCCTGAACCATCTTTACGGCGGCATGGATGAACCGGAACTGAAGATCATCGACGTTTTCGTCTGCAAGCTGCGCAAGAAGCTGTCCGAGATGCTGACCGGCGAAAACTATATCGAAACCGTCTGGGGGCGCGGCTATGTGCTACGCGACCCCGAACCGAATGCGAACCTGCGCAGCCTCGCGGCGGTCTGAACCGCCGAAACGCAGCGTTTTCGGCGCGGCGGGAACAGGTATTCGCGGCGCGGCATGGAACGATGGAAAGACCGGGGTCCGGCTTGTCCCCGGTCTTTTTTCGGTGTCACATCACTTGCCTGATGGCGCCCCGGACGGCGGCGCGGCCTCCTGCCCTTGACCGGCGGTCCGCGGCGGGTGCATGTCAGGGCGCGGGATGGGCAAGCGGGGATGGTGCTGCGATGGCGCGGACGGCGGGCAATGGCGATGATCGGGATCGGGATCGGGATCGGCAGGACGCGGATCATCCCGTCCCGGAACGTGAGGCGGCGGACCGGATCGCCATCCTGACCCGGCAGATCGAGGCCGCCAATACCGCGTATCACACCGAGGACGCCCCCGAAATCCCGGATGCCGAATATGATGCGCAAAAGCGCGAGCTCGCGGCGCTGGAAAAGGCGTTCCCGCACCTCGCCCAACCCGACAGCCCGACCGGCAAGGTCGGCGGCGCGGTGGCCGAGGGGTTCGGCAAGATCACCCACGCCCGTCGGATGATGAGCCTTGAAAACGCCTTCTCCGCCGCGGAGGTTGCCGATTTTGTCGACCGGATCCGGTCTTTCCTGAACCTGCCCGCCGACCGGCCGCTGGATTTCACGGCCGAGCCGAAGATCGATGGGCTGTCGCTGTCGCTGCGATACGAGGGTGGCCGGCTGGTGCAGGCCGCGACCCGGGGCGACGGCGCGGTGGGTGAAAACGTCACCGCCAACGCCCGCACCATCGGCGACATTCCCCAGACCCTGCCGGCAGGCGCGCCCGAGGTGCTGGAGGTGCGGGGGGAGGTCTATATGACCCATGCCGATTTCGCCCGCCTGAATCAGGGCGACACCGGCGCCGCGCCGGTCCGCACCTTCGCCAACCCCCGCAACGCGGCAGCGGGTTCGTTGCGCCAGCTTGATCCCGCGATCACCGCCGCCCGGCCGCTGCGGTTCTTCGCCTATGCCTGGGGTGAAATCTCGGCGCCGCTGGCGAAAACCCAGATGGGCGCGATCCGGCGCCTTGCGGAACTCGGGTTTCAGACCAACCCGCTGACCCGGCTGTGCAGCAGCATCGAACAGATGCTGGCCGCCTGGGCCGAGATCGAGCAGCGGCGCGCGACATTGGGCTATGACATCGACGGCGTGGTCTACAAGGTCGACGATCTGGCGTTGCAGGCGCGCCTGGGCTTTCGCTCGACCACGCCGCGATGGGCGCTTGCGCATAAATTCCCGGCGCAGACCGCCTGGACCCGGCTGGAAAAGATCGAGATTCAGGTCGGGCGCACCGGCGCGCTGTCGCCGGTCGCCCGGCTTCAGCCGGTGACGGTCGGCGGCGTCGTGGTCTCGAACGCCACCCTGCATAACGAGGATTATATCGCCGGTCTCGATTCGCGCGGCCAGCCCATTCGCGACGGCCGCGACATCCGCGAGGGCGACTGGGTCGAGGTCTATCGCGCCGGCGATGTGATTCCGAAGATCGCCGATGTCGATCTTGCCCGTCGTCCCGCCGATGCCCGCCCCTATCTGTTCCCGGATCGCTGCCCCGAATGCGGCTCGGCCGCGGTCCGCGAGCCGGGCGATTCCGTGCGGCGCTGCTCCGGCGGGCTGGCGTGCCCCGCGCAAGGCATTGAGAAACTGCGTCATTTCGTCTCTCGCCCGGCCTTTGACATTGCCGGCCTTGGCGCCAAGCAGATCGAATCCTTCTGGCGCGACGGCTGGATCGCAACCCCGGCCGAGATTTTCACCCTGTCCGAGCGCCATGGCGATGGCAGCGAAGAACCGCTTTCGGCGCGGGAAGGCTGGGGGCCGAAATCGGCCGCGAACCTGTTCCGGGCCATCGCGGAACGCCGCAACATTCCCCTTGACCGCCTGATCCTTGCGCTTGGCATCCGCCATGTCGGCGAACATGCGGCGCGGATCCTGGCCCAGCATTACCGCGACTGGCCCGCGTTCGAGACCGCGATGAGCGCCGCGACCCCCGGTGCCGGCCCCGAATGGCAGGAACTGACTTCGATCGACGGGGTTGGCGATGTCCTGGCGGAATCGGTGGTTCTGGCCTTTCATCAGCCGGCTGAACGGAAGGTCATCGACGATCTGGTCGGGCTTTTGAACGTGATTCCGGTCGCCGCGCTGCAGACGACCTCCAGCCCCATCGCCGGGCTGACCGTGGTCTTTACCGGCACGCTGGAGCGGATGACCCGGGCCGAGGCGAAGGCGCGGGCCGAGGCGATGGGCGCGCGGGTCGCGGGTTCGGTTTCGGCCAAGACCGATCTGGTCGTCGCGGGCCCCGGGGCGGGATCGAAGGCGAAGAAGGCGGCGGAACTGGGAATCCGCGTGGTGGATGAGGACGAATGGCTGACCATCGTGGGTTAGGGGGCGGCGGGGGATCAGGGAGCCTCGGGGGATCACGGGATGGTGGCGGATGAGCATCGCGCCGCCGCAACCCGCACCGCCAAAAGGCCGCCCGCCGGTCCTGTTCCCGCTGTTCGCCGATATCGAGACGCTGCCCGGCGTCGGCCCCCGCGCGGCCAAGGCCTTCGCGCAGCTTAACATCACCCGCCCACGCGATCTGGCCCTGACGCTGCCGGTCGGCGGCGTCTTACGCCGGCCGATCGCCCGGCTTGCCGATGCCCGCCCGCCCGAAATCGTGACGCTGCGGCTGACCATCGACCGGCATATGCCGCCCGCCCGCAAGGGCCGGCCATGGCGGGTCATCGCGTCGGATGGCGCGCAGGATGTGCAGCTTGTGTTCTTTCATGCCCGGCAGGACTGGCTGGCGAAGGAATTGCCGGTCGGGGCGGCGCGCATCATCTCGGGCAAGATCGAGCTGTTCGACGGCATGGCGCAGATCGTGCATCCCGATCTGATCCTTGACCCCGCCGATCCGCCGCCCGCGCCTTATGAGCCGGTCTATCCGCTTTCGGCCGGCCTTACGCAGCGCATCGTCGGCCGCGGCGTCGCCGCCACGCTGGAACGTGTGCCGCCGCTGCCCGAATGGATCGACCGCGGGCTCAAGGCGCAACGGGGTTGGCCGGATTGGGACGAGGCCTTGCGCGTCGCGCATCATCCGCACGGTCCGGGCGATCTGTCGCCCGACACGCCCGCGCGGCAAAGGCTGGCCTATGACGAACTCTTGGCCCACCAGTTGACGCTGGCGCTGGCGCGGCGCTCGGTCCGCAGGGGGATGGGGCACGCCACGGCGGGCGATGGTCGCCTGCGGCGGCGGGTGATCGCGGCCTTGCCATGGCCGCTGACCGGGGCGCAGACCCGCAGCATCGACGAAATCGCCGCCGACATGGCCGAGCCGCGCCGGATGAACCGGCTGCTTCAGGGCGATGTCGGGTCCGGCAAGACGGTGGTGGCGCTGATGGCGGCGCTGATCGCGGCCGAGGCCGGCGGGCAGGCGGTTCTGATGGCGCCGACCGAGATCCTCGCCCGCCAGCATCTCGCCGCACTTGCCGCGCTGGCCGAGGCGGCCGGCATCCGTGTCGCGGTTCTGACCGGCCGCGACAAGGGTGCCGCGCGGCAGCAGGTGCTGAACGACCTTGCCGCCGGGCTGATCGACCTGTTGATCGGGACCCACGCAGTCTTTCAGAAAGAGGTCCGTTTCGCCGATTTGCGGCTGGCGGTGATTGACGAACAGCATCGCTTCGGCGTGGCGCAGCGGCTGGAGCTTGCCGGGAAAGGCGGCGCGGCCCCCCCCGACATGCTGGTGATGACGGCAACGCCGATCCCGCGCTCGCTGGCGCTGGCGCAATATGGCGACATGGATCTGTCGGTTCTGGACGAAAAGCCGCCGGGACGAAAGCCGGTGGCGACGGTCGCGCTGCCGCTGGATGAGATTGACCGGATCGTCGACCGGCTGGATCGGGCGATGCGCGATGGCGCGCGCGCCTATTGGGTCTGTCCGCTGGTCGAGGAAAGCGAACTGGTCGACCTGACCGCGGCCGAGGAACGCTTTCGGATGTTGCGGGCCCGGTTCGGCGAGGATGCCGTCAGGCTGGTCCACGGCCAGATGCCGCCCGAGGACCGCGACCGCGCCATGGCGGATTTCGCCGAGGGGCCGGCGCAACTGCTGGTCGCGACGACGGTGATCGAGGTTGGCGTGAACGTGCCCGAGGCCACGATCATGGTCATCGAGCGGGCCGAATCCTTCGGTCTGGCGCAACTGCATCAGCTTCGCGGCCGGGTCGGGCGCGGACGCGAGGCATCATCCTGCGTGCTGCTGTATCAGGCGCCGCTGTCCGAAACCGCGACGCGGCGGCTGGCGATCCTGCGCGAGACCGAGGACGGTTTCCGGATCGCCGAGGAAGATCTGGCCATGCGCGGCGCGGGCGATGTGATCGGCACGGCCCAGTCCGGTCTGCCGCGGTTCCGCATCGCCGATCTGGAGCGGCAGGCCGGGTTGATGGAGGTCGCGCGGCAGGACGCCCGCAGCCTTCTGGAAACCGACCCCGATCTTGACGGCGAACGGGGCAGGGCGGCGCGGCATCTGCTGTGGCTCTTGGAACAGGACCGGGCGATCCGGCTGATCGCGGCCGGTTAGGACTGCCACGTTATTCATGCTTAGTTCTTAAAAAGTTCTTTACTTGTTCCAAGAATCATGAGAACAAAAGGATAACAACTCAGGAGGAACAGGCGATGAAGGATATGCTGAATGCGCTGCGGGATGCCGATCTGATCGGCGATGCTTGCGGATTTCTGGCGATTTGCATCATGACCGCCGTTCTGTTGTGGCTGCCGGGTCTGCTGGCTGTCTGAAGGTTTTTCGGTTCACTGCCCCGCATGTGTCCATGGGCGCCGTTCCCCACGAAGCCCGATGCTCTCCGCGAGTTCCTGTCCGGATCATGCGCAACTGGCCGGCCCGCTGCAAAGCGGCCGGCCTTTTTCATTGCGCGGCGGAAACGGGTGCGCCGGCCGCATCCTCGGCCGCGGCCACCACGGCCTCCCACGCCAGCATGATCGAGGCGTGGCGGTTCGGAAAATCGCGCGCCGCGGCAAGGAAACGTAGATCGTCGAAAGGTGCGCCGGGCTCGGGACCGCCGGCCAGCATGGCGCGCAACCGGTCGCGTGCGGCGGCGAGTTCCTGCGGGGTCTTGCCCAGCACCACGTGCCCCAGCGCCCCGGCCGAAGCCTGACCCAGCGCGCAGGCCCGCACCTCTTGGGCGAATTCCGCGATCCGGCCGTCTTTCAGCACCACATCGGCCGTCACCGACGATCCGCATTGCGGCGACCGGCGATAGGCCGAACCCTGCGGCGCGGGCAGGCGTCCCAGATGCTGAATATCGGCGGCCAGCGCAAGGATCTGCCGGGAATAAAGCTGAACCAGATCGGTGTCGGACATTTCAATCCTTTCGATATGCCCTTAGATAGGCACCGGATGCCCGGAAGGAAAGACATGCAATTCGATCCCGCCAATCTCCGCTATGACGACCGGGGGCTGATCCCGGCGATCGCCCAGGATCATGTGACGGGCGAAGTCCTGATGATGGCCTGGATGAACCGCGAATCCATTCAGAAAACGCTTGAGGATAATCTTGTAACCTATTGGTCTAGATCAAGACAATCGTTCTGGACCAAGGGCGGATCCTCGGGCCACCTTCAGCGGCTGGTCGAATTGCGGGTGGATTGTGACCGCGATACGCTGCTGCTGCTGGTCGAACAGACCGGCCCGGCCTGTCACACCAACCGGCGAAGCTGCTTCTTTACCGCCGTGCGGGATGATGCCGAGGTCGAAATCATGCGCCCGGTTCAGGAAATCCCCAGCGAATGACGGATCCCGTCAGCGCTCGCGCCCGCGTCGCGTAGCTGGCGCAAGGACCGCGCGTCGTCACGTTTGGCAAGGCGCTTACCGCTGTCGTCGCGGATCAGATCATGGTGGTGATAAAGCGGGGCAGGAAGTTTCAGTAGTTTCTGAAGAAGAACGTGTATCCATGTGGAATCAAATAAATCTTTTCCACGAACGACCTTGGTGATGTCTTGTGCGGCGTCGTCCACCGCGACGGCCAGATGATAGGATGTGCCCATGCCGCGACGCGCCAGCGCCACGTCGCCAACCGAATTCATAAACTGCTTCTGTGTCAATGTATTGGGAGTGTTACCTGAACCAGAAGTTTCGGTAAAGGAAACTTCATCAATGCCCAGATTGTCGAACGCGGCGGCGCTGTTCAGACGGATAACGTCGTCCGGTCCGGCCGCGGACATCGGGCGGTTGCGGCAGGTGCCGGGGTAAATCAGGCCGTCCGGCCCCTCGACGCCTTCCTGCGGGGCCGAAAGTGCCGCGCGGATGTCGCCGCGACGACAGCGGCAGGGATACAGCACCCCCAGCTTTTCAAGCTGTTCCAGCGCATCGCGATAGGCCCCCATCCGGTCGGATTGCCGCATGACCGGCACCGGCCAGTCCAGACCCAGCCAGTGCAGATCATCATAGATGGCGGTCTCATATTCGGGCCGGCAGCGCGTGCGGTCGATGTCCTCGATGCGCAGCAGGAACTGCCCGGGCGTGGCCAGATGCTGCGCGGTCAGCGCGGAAAACGCATGTCCCAGATGCAAAAGACCCGTGGGCGAGGGCGCGAAGCGCGTCCGGACCGGCGCCTGATCGGTTATGCCGCCAGCCACGCCTGAAAATCCGCCTTGGCGCGGTCGGTATAGGCCGGATAGCGGTCCTTGCGCCCGCGCCGGCCGCCCTTGGCCTCGACCGGCGGGAACAGCCCGAAATTCACGTTCATCGGCTGGAAGGTGCGGGCGTCGGCGCCGCCGGTGATGTGGTGGACCAGCGCGCCCATGGCGGTGGTGCCGGGCGGCGGGGGCAGGTCGCGGCCCAGAATCCCGGCCGCCGCCATCCGCCCCGCCAAAAGCCCCATCGCCGCGCTTTCGACATACCCCTCGACCCCGGTTACCTGTCCGGCAAAGCGCAGGTTCGGCCGCGCGCGCAGCCGCATACGGTCATCAAGCAGGCTGGGAGAGTTCAGGAACGTGTTCCGGTGAATGCCGCCCAACCGCGCGAAGCTGGCATTCTGCAAACCGGGAATCATTTTGAAAACATCGGTTTGCGCGCCATATTTCATCTTGGTCTGGAAGCCGACGATATTATACAGCGTGCCAAGCGCATTGTCGCGGCGCAGTTGCACCACGGCATAGGGCTTGTCGGCGGGGCGATGGATATTGGTCAGCCCGACCGGCTTCATCGGCCCGAAGCGCAGGGTATCGCGGCCCCGCTCGGCCATGACTTCGATCGGCAGACAGCCATCGAAATAGGGCGTGGGATCGGGGGCCGAAGATTCCTCGCCGGCGTGGAACTCGGTCTTTTCGGCGGCCAGAAGCGCGTCGATGAACGCCTCGTATTCGTCGCGGGTCATCGGGCAGTTGATATAAGCGGTGCGCTCGGCCTCGGTCTCGCCCTTGTCATAGCGGCTTTGGCGCCAGGCGATGTCCATGTCGATGGTGTCGGCATGGACGATGGGGGCGATGGCGTCGAAGAAGGCCAGCGCCTCGGCCCCGGTCAGGCCAAGGATCGACCGGCCAAGCGCGGCCGAGGTCAAGGGGCCGGTGGCGATGATCCAATGCCCGTCGGCGGGCAGATCGGTTATTTCGCCAGGCGCGATCGTGATCAGCGGGTGGTCCGACAGCACTTCGGTCACATCGGTGGCAAAGGCGTCGCGGTCCACCGCCAAGGCGCCGCCGGCCGGCAGCTTGTGGCGGTCGGCCATGCGCATCAGAAGCCCGTTGGCGGCGCGCATTTCCCAATGCAGTTGCCCGACGGCGTTATTGCGGTCATCGTCCGAACGGAACGAGTTCGAGCAGACCATTTCCGCACAAAGCCCGGTGCGATGGGCGAAGGTGCCGACCTGCGGGCGCATTTCGTGCAGAATTACCGGCACCCCGGCCTCGGCCGCCTGCCATGCGGCTTCGGACCCCGCCATGCCCGCACCAACGATATGAAGAACCTCGCCCATGCACCTGTCCTAGTCATCAGCGGTACAAATTAAAAGGGCGGGACCCGTAAGGTCCCGCCACAGTTGGGCACGCCGGATGGCGTTGGCCCGATCAGGCTTCTTCGGCCTCTGATTCCGCGGCGTCCGCATCGGCGCCTTCATCGCCCTCGGCATTGTCCGACGCGCGCAGGCCCGAAGGCGCGGCCACGTTGGCGATGACGAAGTTGCGGTCGATGACGGGTTTCGCGCCCGAGGGCAGTTGCACGTCGTTGATATGGATGCCGTCGCCGATCTCCAGACCGGTCAGGTCGACGGTGATGTGATCGGGAATGTCACCCGCGGTCACCATCAGCTCGACCTCGGGGCGGACCACGACCAGCGTGCCGCCGCGCTTCAGGCCCGGTGATGCCTCGTGGTTGATGAAATCGACGTGGATGAACAGGTTCACCCGGCTGGTGCGGCGCAGACGCATGAAGTCGATATGCGTCGGCAGGTCCTTCACCACATCGCGCTGAACGCCGCGGCAGATGACGCGCACGTCGTCCTGACCTTCGACTTTCAGGTTGAACAGCGTCGACATGAAGCGGCCGGCGCGCAGGCGGGTCAGCAGCTTGTTGAAGTCGAGCTGGATGGGAAGGGCGTCCTTGTGGTCACCATAAACGATGCCGGGCACCTTGCCCTCGCGCCGAGCCTGACGGGCGGCCCCCTTGCCTGTCCCCGTCCGAACCTCGGCCTCGAGATCTGGGATCTTCTTGGCCATGATATATTCCTTTGACTGTGTTACGGACCGCTTCCTCCAAGGGTGAATGGCGGGTCCAAGGCCGTGCCTATAGTGCCGGTTCGCGTAAATGAAAAGCGAAAATTGCCCGGATCAGCCTTTTTGCCGGGGGGCGCCAGCGGTCGCGGTCCCCACCGCCCGGCCGGATCACCACGCGGTAAATCCGCCGTCCAGCACAAGGTTGGCCCCGGTCATATAGCTTGAGGCATCCGAGCCGAGAAACTGCACGATGGGCCCGAATTCGTCAATCTCGGCCTGCCGGCCCATCGGCACCCGTTCTAAAAAGGCGTCGATGAATTCCTTGTCGAAGCTGCCGGTTTTCACCCCGCCGAAGGTGACAAGGTTCACCCGCACACCTTTTTGCGCCCAATAGGTTGCCAGATAACGGGTCATATTCAGCAGGCCCGATTTCGACGCCGCATAGGCGATGGCTTTGACGAAGGGCTTGCCGTCCCGCTTCTCGCGATAGGCGTAAAGCGCCTGATTGGGCGAGACCATGCCGTACATCGACCCCACCATGATGATCGAACCACGACCGGCCTCGGCCATCTTCGCGCCGATCACCTGCGAAGTCAGCATGACACCGGTCAGGTTGGTGTCGATCACCTCGTCCCAGTATTTCTGGGGATAGACCTCGAACGGGGCGTTCTGGTCGGCGTCCCCGTCGGGCTTGCTGTCGATACCGGCGTTGTTGATAAGAATGTGCGGCACGCCCCAATCCCTGACCAGCAGATCGGTCGCGGCTTCAAGCTGCGCCTTGTCGCGCACGCTGGCCACATAGACCCGGATACGGTCGGACAGGCCGGGAAATTTCTCAGCGATCCGGGCATCGTCGAACGGGCGGCGGCTGAAGATCGCGACCTTGGCGCCAGCCCCGGCCAAGGTCTTGGTGAACTGCGTGCCAAGCTGGCCCAGACCGCCGGTGACCACGGCCACGCGGTCTTTCACCGAAAATGCATCGGTCATTCGTTGGGTCCTTTCTGTGCTGAGGTGCGGTCGCCTTCGGCAAGGATGCCGGGCAGACTGTCGGGCTTGTGACGCAGCGCCCGGTAAAGGGTCAGGAGGATGATGCCGCAAACCACGATGCCAAGACCGGCCGCCACCGGACGCTGGAAGAAACCCAGCAGATTGCCATGGGTAATCTGCATGGACATGATGAAATTCCGTTCCAGCACCGGGCCAAGGACGAGGCCAAGGATGACCGGCGCGATGGGATAGTTGTTCCGCTCCATCACATAGCCGACCAGCCCGGCGACCAGCATCGTCCAGACCCCGAACAACGTGTTGTTGACCGCGTATGAACCGACGAAACAGCAGATCAGGATCATCGGCACGATGACCGAACGCGGCACCGACAGCACATGTCGCGAGGCCTTGATCGCCAGGTAGCCAAGCGGGAACAACAGCAGGTTCGCGACGAAAAAGCTCATGATGATCGAGGTCGGCATAACCGGATTTTCCACAAACAGGCGCGGTCCGGGCGAAACCCCCTTGATATAAAGCACCCCGACCGCGATGGCTGTGACGGCATCGCCGGGAATGCCGAAGACAAGCGCCGGGATCCACGCGCTGGACAGGCCGGCGTTGTTCGACGAGGTCGCCTCGATCAGGCCCTCGGGGTGGCCGGTGCCGAATTTCTCCGGGGTTTTCGAAAAGCGTCGGCTCATGCCATAGGCGATCCACGCCGCCAGATCGCCGCCGACGCCCGGAAGCGCCCCCACCGCCGAGCCGAGCGCTGTGCCGCGAAGGATGCTGAGAGGATAGCGCCGGACCAACGCCCACATGCCCCGGAACGGATGGTAGATCTCGCCCTCGGGCGGCTTGGGCATGATCACCGCGCTGGCCGAGAAACCGCGCAGGATCTCGGACATGGCGAACATGCCGATCATGACCGGGATAAAGCTGATCCCGCCGGTCAGTTCGGTGCTACCGAAGGTAAAGCGCGGCTGGCCAGTGGTGACGTCAAGGCCAACTGTCGCCGCCAGCAGCCCCAGCACCAGCGAGACCCCGCCCTTGGCCGGCTCGGTCGTGCTGACAAGTGCGCAGGTCAGCAGCCCCAGGCAGGCGAGCCAGAAGAATTCAAAGCTGGAGAAGTTCAGCGACACCCGCGCCAGAAGCGGCCCGGTCAGCAACAGGACCGCGGCGCCGATCAGCCCGCCGGTCGCGGAAAAGAAGAAGCCGAGCGAAAGCACCTCGCTTGCCCGGCCGCGCCGGGTCATTGCATAGGCCTCTTCGGTGTAGGCGGCCGAGGCCGGCGTGCCCGGAATACGCAAGAGCGCGCCCGGAATGTCGCCTGCGGTGATTGCCATCGCGGTAGAAGATACAATCAGCGCGACCGCCGGCAGCGGGTCCATGTAAAAGGTGATCGGCACCAAAAGCGCCGTTGCCATGGTTGCGGTCAAGCCGGGCAGGGCGCCGACGAACAGCCCATAGCCCGCGCCTAACACGATGGCGACCAGTACCTTGACCTGAAGCACCGCGAGGATGGCTTGTCCCAGAACCTCGAAGCTCATCACAGGATTCCCTGAAGCGGGCCGGCGGGAAGGTCGACATACATCAGCCGGGTGAAGGCGAGATGCAGGCCGATCACAAAGACCGGCGCGACCACAAGGATCGTCAGGGGCCGCGCATTCATCAGATACATCAGCCCGGCCATGAAGATCATTCCGAACAACGGGAATCCTAGCGGCTGAAACAGATAAATACCGGCCACCAGCCCCAGCACGGACCAAAGCGCGGCTACGCGCTGGCGCATCGGCACGTCCCACTCGTCGACCGAGATCAGAGGGCCGTGTTCACGCAGACCCGACTTGGTGATGGCGGCGCCGAACAGTATCAACGCGCCGCCGCAGATGATCGGCATCAGGTCCGCACCGAAGCGGACGCCGGGAACCGAGGGCAGGCGGGCGGCCGCGTAAATGACCACCACGCCGAAGATCACCAGCCCTGGCCCCAGCAAACGGTCGCTGAGTTGCATGACCCGGCCGCCCTTACTGCGCCAGCCCGGCGGCTTTCATCGATTCGGTAAGGCTGACCGCTGCGTCATGGACCGTCTTGTCGAAGGTCGGGCCGTCCTGGTACGCGACCGAGAACCCGCGCGAGGCCATGAAATCCTTGAACTCCGGGTCCTCGGTGATGTCCTTCAGGGTTGCGCTGACCTTTTCGACGACCTCGGGCGGCAGGCCCTTGGGACCGGTCAGGCCGCGATAGGGCAGGGGCGACCACTGGATGCCGAAAATCTCGTCGGTTGTCGGCAGGTCGGGATAAAGGCTGTTCCGCTCTCCCGAAATCAGGGCCAGTGTTTTCGCCTCGCCCGCGTCGACCAGCGGCCGCGCCTCGGCCGGGGAGGTCGTCACGACATTGATCGCATTCGCGGCGAGTTGCTGAAGCGCCGGCGCAGCGCCGTCCGAGGCCACCCAGTTGATCTGGTCGGCCGGAATGTCAAGCTTGGTCAGAAGTCCGACCCAGGCCAGATGCGACAGGCCGCCACGGTTCGCGCCCGAGGCCGAGATCGACCCCGGATCGGCCTTGACCGCCGCCACCAGTTCCTTGACGTCCTTGTAGGGTGCGTCGGCGCGCACGTTCACGGCTACCGCGTCGGCGTTGAAACGACCCAAATAGGTAAAATCGTCGGGTGTCACGCCGGGCAGGTTCTGGGCCTGATACATCGCCGATTCCACGGTGATCACGCCCAGCGTATAGCCGTCGGGCTGGGCCTGTACGATGGCGCTGTGGCCGACCAGCCCGCCGCCGCCGGTGCGGTTCACCACGTTGAATGGCTGGCCCAACCGCTTTTCCAGCCCCTGAGCCACGGCGCGCGCGGTGGCGTCGGTGCCCCCTCCCGCGGCCCATGGCACGATGATCGTCACCGCTTTTTCCGGCCATTCAGCCAGGGCCGTGCCGGCGCTGAGCATGACCGCGATTCCGGCCATGCTTACGACGCGACGTGCAAATTCAGATGCCTTGAAAGCCATGAATCCCCTCCCTTGGCGTTTCAACGCGCATCGGTTCCCATCCCGATGTGCACTTGACATATGACTTATGTCATAAGTAACCTAATCGAACCGACGTCTGGCCGTCAACAGGGTGTGTGGGGCTTGTCGGGACAGTTAAGGAAAAGCGTCCAAAAGAACGGCGCCGGATCAGACAGGGAACGTCGAAAAGATGAGGCCATCCGCCGCGCAAATCGGACAGCGTGACCGGCTGCACGAAACCGTCTCGGCTCGGCTCGAGGAACGGATTCTGGGTGGCGATCTGCAGGTCGGCGACAAGCTAGATTCCGAAAGCGCCATCGCCAGGGAATTCGGCGTCTCCACCCGTGCGGTACGCGAGGCGATCCAGACGCTGGTGACCAAGGGGCTGGTTGCGCGCCGGCATGGGGCGCCGACCACGGTCGTGCGGCAGGATGTCGGCGAATTTCTGGATACGCTGGCCGTCTCGGTGCGTCAGCGCCTGTCGTCCGATCAGTCTTATCTTGAAGAACTCATGGCGGCCCGGCGGATGATCGAGACCGAGGTCTTGGGCATGCTTTGCGGTCGCCCGGATCCGATCGCCGCACCGGTGACCGAGGCGCTGGTTGCCATGCGTAAGGCCCGGGACGCTGCCGATTTTCCGGGGTTCGTCAATGCCGACGCGGCATTCCATCTGGCGCTGGTCCATTCCGCCGGCAACCGCATTCTGTCGATCATGTACGACAATTTCGCCGCCCTGATCAACGAGGTCATCCAGCTTAGCAGCCGCGTGCTGAGCAAGTCGCTTGAGGATGCATATGACGAGCACGCCGAAATCTATGACCGCGTCCGCAATCGCGATGGCGCCGGCGCCGTGACACTGGTCCGCGCCCAGATCGACCACAGCGCGACGCGGCTGCGCATCGCCATCGAAAAAACCCGGACAGAGGAGAAACGGGATGGCTGACTTCGACTATTCGGACACCGACTGGGATGCCATCGGGCGCTTGTCGAAATGGTATTCCGGCGATATTCACGACAGCATGGAGGCGCTTGGTCTCTGGGGGTATCTGGACGGGATCCGTTTGTTCGGCGCGCTGGATGCGGGTCGTGTCGTCTGCGGACCGGCGGTCACGGTGCAATTCGGCCCCTCGGATCGCAAGGGCGAGCCGCAGGATATCTATCACAACGCCATCGACAACACGCCCAAGGGTGGCATTCTGGTATGCGAGGCGTCCTGCGCGGCGGGATCATGTTCGGGCGAGTTGATGAGCACCGGCGCAAAGACCCGCGGCGCTGCCGCCACTGTCGTCAACGGCACGGTGCGCGATCTGGCGCAGGTCCGCGCGCTTGGCTATCCGCTGTTCGGCACCGAACCAAGTCCGGTCGGCGTGACCGGGAAGAAGGAGCCGGTGGCGGCGCAGGTGCCGGTGACCATCGGCCGTGTCACGATTCATCCCGGCGACATCATCTTCGGCGATATCGACGGCGTGGTCTGTATTCCGAAACAGCATCTGCGCGCCGTCGCCGATCAGGCCGATGCCCTTGGCGCGAGTGAGGGCGTTGCCCGCGACCGCATCCTTGCCGGCGAGAAATTGCAGGCGGTTTGGCCGGTCTGAGCCGGCTTTCGCGGATCCTGCTGAAACCGCCGGCCGTTGATCGGGTCGGCGGTTTTTTCACCGCCAGGTGGATCGGAGGCCCGCGTGTGTCGCCCCGGGGACGTCAGTCGGGCAGCGAGTCCTTGACCCGCTCCCACGCCTGATCGAGATGCCGGCCGATTACTTCCGCAAGCTTTTCGGCGTCCCGCGCCTCGAACGCCGCCATCATCTGTTCGTGCTCGGCCACTGCATTGGCCCATTTCTCGGGTCCCTCATGGCCGACGAAGCGGATCCGTTTCAGCCGGGTCTGCAGCAGCGCATGGACATCGGACAGCGCCGCGTTGTCGGCAAGCGCGACCGTGGCCGTATGGATATCCTGATTGAGCTTGTAATAGGCCAGCCGGTCGCCGTGCCGATAGCGGTCGATCATCCGGTCATGAAGCGTGCGGATCCGGGCGATGCCTTCGTCGCTGGCGATGGCGCAGGCCTGCACCGCCGCCATCTGCTCCAACCGGCGCAGTACATACATGGTGTCGCGCACTTCCTTGGCGGTGAATTTCTTCACGATGGCGCCACGGCTTGGCACAAGCTCGATCAGGCCTTCACTGGCGACGAACTTGATCGCCTCGCGCAGCGGCGTGCGCGACACGCCGAGCTGGGCGCCGATCTGGCCTTCGTTGATTCGCGTGCCCGGGGGCAGGTCGCCCTTGATGATCATATCGCGCAATGCGATCACGATGGCGTCATGCAGCGAATGCCGCGCGATCCGGGGCTGGGGGTCCAGCGGGGCGGGTTCCCCGAGTGTGGCTGTGCTCACTTCGGCCTCCTTCGCGGTGACGGGCGACAGGTGGCTTCCCGTGCCTCGAATACCGCCTGTATTCTGAATACTGTATAATCAAACCAATAGCCAGCAAAGCGTACATGCCGGTCATGTGCAAGCGGCATTTCCCCTGTCCGTGCCGACCTCCAGCACGGGGCCGGGGCGCCCGACGTTCGTCCCGCCATTGTTACGAAAGCGGGCTACGATCGGCTGATTTCAAGATGCGATCAACAGAAACTTCTAGACGTAGAAAAAATACTGTGTACAGAATGCAGCCGAAGATTCAGGGTCTGGGGGGACAGGATCATGCGCATTGCACTGGCGATCGGGGATGCTGCCGGTATCGGGCCGGAACTGGCTGCCAAACTGCTTGCCGATGATCTGATGCGCGACCATCAACCGATCGTCGTCGGCGATGCGCGGGTGTTGCGTATGGGCATGGAGCACGCGGGGATCACGCTGGATATTCCGGTGATCGCGCCGGATGATCTGGCTGTTGGGCAACTACCGGACGGCCCGGTCATGCTGGATCTGCAGAACTGCGCGCCGGACGACTTGCGGCTTGGCGAATCCAGCGTGGTGGCCGGGGCGGCCTCGTTGCAGAACCTCGCGACCGTTCTGCGGCTGGCGCAGGCCGGACTGGCCGACGCCGCCATGTTCACCCCCTTCAACAAACACGCCATGCGTCTGGCCCGGCCGGATTACGTCGATGAGATCGGTTTCATCGACGCGACACTGGGTGCGGCGCGCAGCGGGCGGGAATTCAACGTTCTGGATGAGGTCTGGAACGCGCGCGTGACCTCGCATATTCCGCTGCGCGAGGTCTCCGACCGGCTGAGCGTGGAGCGTATTCTGGGCAGCATCCGGCTGACCGTCGAGGTGATGGAGGGCGCGGGCAAACCGGCCCCCCGGATCGGCGTCGCGGCGCTGAACCCGCATGCCGGAGACGGCCGGAATTTCGGCGATGAGGACGATGACATCATCGCCCCCGCTATCCAGAAGGCCCTGGCCGAGGGGTTCAACGTGACCGGCCCGGTGCCCTCGGACACGGTGTTCGTGCGCGCGACGCGGGGCGAATTCGACGCGGTTCTGACCATGTATCACGATCAGGGCCAGATCGCGATGAAGCTGATCGGCTTTGACCGGGGCGTGACGCTGATCGCCGGCTATGGATTTCCGATCGTCACCCCGGCCCATGGTTCGGCCTTTGACATCGCCGGGCAGGGAAAGGCCGATCTGGGCGCGACGCGGATGGCGGCGAAACTGGGTGCCGATCTGGCGAAACTCAATCCTCCGGGCGGCGGCGCGCGGGCGCTGAAGCCGGGATGGGCAACCGAACCCGTCGGCGGAAAGGCGTAAGCGCGGCGGAGGACGACAGCGGCCGCTTGCGGCCAAACATGTGGAGGAGGAAGACCATGAAATACCTGACGACCGGTGTGATCGCTGCGGCGGCACTGTTGACGGCGCTGCCGGCGGCGGCGCAATGGGTGCCCGACCGCCCGGTGGAATTCGTCGTGGCATCCGGTCCCGGCGGTGGCACCGACAATTTCACCCGCACGATTCAGGCCATCCTGACCAAGGACGGCGCCATGCCGGTGCCGATGGTTGTGCTGAACAAGGGTGCGGGTTCGGGCGCCGAGGCGTTTCTTTACGCCAAACAGAACAAGGGTGACCCGAACAAGGTAATTTTCGGCACCAACAACGTCTACCTGCTGCCGTATGTGGCCAAGCTCGCCTATAGCAAAGAGGATCTTCAGCCGGTCGCAGCACTTGCGATGGACGAATTCCTGATCTGGGTGAAAAGCGACTCGCCCTATCAGACCGCCGGCGATCTGATCGAGGCCGCCAAGGCCGCGCCGGGCACGATCGCCTTTGGCGGCAGCCAGTCCAAGGACACCGACGAGACGCTGGTCGCGCTGATCGAGCAGGTCTCGGGCGCCGATTTCAAATATGTGCCGTTCAACGGCGGCGGCGAGGTCGGCGTGCAGCTTGCCGGCGGGCACGTCGCCGCCAATGTCAACAACCCGAACGAAAACCTTGGCCAGTGGCAGGCCGGCGCGGTCCGTCCGCTGTGCGTTTTTTCGACCGAACGTATGGCGGCGAGCGACCCCGTCTATGACGGCAAGGGCTGGCAGGACATCCCGACCTGCAAGGAACAGGGTCTGGACATCGACAGCTACAAGATGCCGCGCACGGTCTGGGTTCCGGCCGATGTTCCGGCCGATGCCGTCACCTTCTATCAGGACATGCTGAAAAAGGTCAGCGACTCGGCCGAGTGGAAGGATTATCTGGCCAAGACCTCGCAAAGCGCCGCTTTCCTGACCGGCGATGAGCTGAAGAAGTTCATCGACGACGGCGAGACGAAAACCGTCGAAGTCTTCAAGGCGCAGGGCTGGAGCGCCGAGTAAGCAAGGATCCGGGCCCGCGGCGTCATGTTCCCCGGGCCCGATCTGCATCGACGAGACAAGGAGGAGAGGGGGGCAATGGCCGTCACACGATTTCACGCCGAGCTGGCGACTTCGGTCGGCACCGCGGCCTTGGGTCTTCTGGCCGTGTTCGGCGCGATGGAGCTTGGCTATGGCTGGACGCCAAGCGGCCCGCAATCGGGCTATTTCCCGTTCTATGTCGGCCTGATCCTGATCGCCGCCAGCCTGTGGAATATCGGCGCGGCCTTTCTGAAACATCGTGCATCCCGCGCGGCATCCGATACCGCCGATGACTTCGAGGAACCGTTTCTGGACCGCGAGCGTCTGGGGCGTCTCAGCCGCTTTCTGGTGACGATGCTGATCTTTGTCATCGCCACGCTTTTTCTGGGCATCTATGTCGGCTCGGCCGGCTATATCGCCTGGAGTGCGTGGCGGCAGGGCGGCTATCGCCCCTATCTCGCGCTGGCGCTGGGTGTCGGCTTTTCCGTGGCGCTTTACGTGATCTTCGAGGTCATCTTCCTGATGCCGCTGCTGAAAGGTCCGATCGAGCCGCTGCTGGGCATCTACTGATTAGGAAGGGGCCGCGTTTTGGGCAATTTCGATCTTTTGATGCAGGGTTTCGGCATCGCCATCACGCCGATGCATCTGATGCTGATGGTGGCGGGGGTGCTGCTTGGGCTGATCGTCGGCGTATTGCCGGGCCTTGGCGCGCCGAACGGCGTCTCGCTGCTGATCCCGCTGACCTTCACGCTTGACCCGACATCGGCCATCATCCTGCTGTCCTCGATGTATTGGGGCGCGCTGTTCGGCGGATCGACCACCTCGATCCTGTTCAATATCCCGGGCGAACCAAGCTCGGTCGCGACGACATTCGACGGCTATCCGATGGCGAAATCGGGGCAGTCGACGCGGGCGCTGACGCTTGCCTTCATGTCGGCGGGGACCGGGGCGCTTTTGGGCGTCATCGTGATTACGCTGCTGGCCGGCTGGGCCTCGAACTTTGCCCTGCGCTTCGGCGCGCCCGAATATTTCGCGGTCTATTTCCTCGCCTTCGCCGCCTTCATCGGCATGGGCAGCGCCGCGCCGGTCAAGACCATCGTCTCGCTGACCGTCGGGCTGCTGCTCGCCTCGGTCGGCATGGACAACGTCACCGGCGAGATCCGCCTGACCTATGGCTTTTCCGAGCTTCTGGGCGGGATCAGCTTTCTGGTCGTGGTGATCGGCCTTTTCGGCATCGGCGAATTGCTGGCCACGGTGCAGGAGGGCTTGCGTTTCCGTGGCGTATCCTCGCGCATCGACCTGCGCGACGTGCTGAAAACCATGGCCGAGCTGCCGCGCTATTGGGCGACGACGCTGCGCTCGGGGGCGATCGGGGTCTGGATGGGGATCACGCCCGGCGGCCCCACGGCGGCCTCGTTCATGAGCTATGGGATCGCGCGGCAGGCGTCGCGCAAGGGCGCCCCCTTCGGCACCGGGCGCCCCGAAGGAATCATCGCGCCCGAAACCGCCGACCACAGTGCGGGCACCTGCGCGATGCTGCCGATGCTGGCGCTTGGCGTGCCGTCGTCGGCCACCGCGACGGTGATGATGGGCGGGCTGATGATCTGGGGCCTGACCCCGGGGCCGATGCTGTTCGCGACAAAGCCCGATTTCGTCTGGGGTCTGATCGCCAGCATGTATATCTCGAACGTGGTCGGGGTCATCCTTGTGCTGATGACGGTGCCGATGTTCGCGGCGCTGTTGCGGATACCGTTTTCCATCATCGGCCCAATGATCGTCGCGATCTGCTTTGTCGGCGGCTATACCGTGTCGAACGCCAGCTTTGATCTTTGGCTGGTGCTGATCTTCGGACTTGTCGGTTACCTGTTCGCGCGGCTCGACTATCCGTTGGCGCCACTGGTTCTGTCGATGGTGCTTGGCCACAAGGCCGAGAACGCCTTTTTCCAGTCGATGATCCTGTCGGATGGCTCGCTGTCGGTGTTCTTCTCGAACGCGCTGGTCAGCACGATCATGGGGTTGGGTCTGGCGCTGCTGATCCTGCCGCGTTTGCTGCAATTCGGCAGCCGGTTGCGCCGCCGTCCGCCGGTGGAATAAGGGGGCAATCATGAACCATCTGCGCTATTTCGCGGGGCGCGAGACCCGCACCGTCGATTGCGCCGTCATCGGCTCGGGCGGGTTTGGCCGCAGCTTTCTATCGCAGGCGCGTCACATCCGCGGGCTGCGTTGCCGGGTGGCGTTTGACCGCGAACTGTCCGTGGCCGCCGACGCGTTGGCCGCGACCGGCCACGATCGCGCCGGTATCGCCGAATGCCGCGATGCGGCCTCGGTCCGCGCGGCATGGGCGGCCGGCCACGCCATCGCCGCCACGGAACCCGCGCTTCTGGCCGAAATGCCGGTCGAAGTGGTGCTTGAGGCCACCGGCAACCCCGAGGCCGGCGCCCGCCATGCCCGCATCGCGATCGAGGCCGGCATGCATGTGGTCATGGTCACCAAGGAAACCGACAGCGTGGTCGGCCCGATCCTGTCGCGGCTGGCGGCGGCAAAGGGCAGGGTGGTCACCCCCATCGACGGCGATCAGCCAAGCCTGCTGATCGGGCTTGCCACATGGGCCGATGTGGTCGGGCTTGAAATCATTGCCGCCGGAAAATCCAGCGAGTACGATTTCGTCTTTGATCCCGCCACCGACAGCATCACCAGCAACGGCCGCACGGTCGCCGTGCCGGGCTTTGCCGATTGGCTGGACGCGGGCGGCCGGCCGTGGCCGGTGGTCGCGGATGCCCGGGGGCGGCTGGCCGGCGTCCTGCCGCAACGCGCCGTCCCCGACCTGTGCGAGATGACCGTCGTCGCCAACGCCCTTGGCATGCGGCCCGACCGCGCCGATCTGCACGCCCCCATCGCCCGGATCCCCGAGGTCGCCGATTTCATGGCGCTCAAGACCGATGGCGGGCTTTTGTCGTCCAAGGGCTGTCTGGACGTGTTTCACTGTCTGCGCCTGCCGGGCGAGCCGAGTTTTGCCGGCGGGGTTTTCGTGACCGTCGCCTGCAAGGATGACGAAAGCTGGCAGATGCTGCGGGAAAAGGGCCATGTGGTGGCTGCGAACGGCCGCACCGCGATGATCGGTCTGCCGCGCCACCTGCTTGGGCTCGAGGCCGCGACGACGGTGTTCGAGGCAGCGCTTCTTGGCCTGTCATCGGGTGGCACCAACCCGCGCCCGGTCATCGACCTGACCGCCCATGCCGACGCCGATCTGGCCGCCGGGACGATCCTGACGGCGGCGGGGCATCACCACACCATCGCCGATGTTTCGGCCCGGATGACCCCGGCCGCGGCTTTGGCCGATGACGCACCGATCCCCTACTATCTCGCCGCGAACCGCCGGTTGATCCGCGACCTGCGCGCCGGGCAGCCGATCCGCTGCGCCGATGTCGAACTGGACGAAACCTCCGAGCTTTTGCGCCTGCGGCGGGCGCAGGATGCCGTCCCGCCGGGCGATTGGGGGCGCTAGGACGTTGGCCGCGCCGCGCGGTCGGGATAGCTGACGGCGCGGCGATACAGGTGCCATGTCGCATGGCCGAGTATCGGCAGGACCACGATCAACCCGACAAAGAACGGGATCGTGCCCAGCACCAGCGCGGCGGCAACGACCAGCCCCCAAAGCGCCGTCGTGCCCGGGTTGCGGCGCGCCACGGCGATCGAGGTCGCCAGCGCCACCGGCACGCCGACCGGCCGGTCGATCAGCATCGGAAACGACACGAGGCTGATGCACAGCACCACCGCCGCAAGGACAAAGCCCACGCCGGTCCCGATGATGATCATCGCCCAGCCCGGGCCGGTGGTGAAGGTCGCGCGCAGAAACGCGCCAAGGCCGGTATAGGGCTCGGGGCCAAGGGTTGCGGCCCAGATCGCATGCGCGGCGAAGATCCAGACGGCGAAAATCGCCATCAGCAGCAGGCCCAGCATGATCACCGGTCCCAGCACCCGGCCCCGCAGCGTGCCGAGCGCCGCGCGCCAGTCGGCCGGCTCGCCCAGCTCGCGCCGCCGGCTCATTTCGTAAAGGCCGATCGCCGCGACCGGACCGACCAGCGGAAAACCGGCCGCGAGGGGGAACAGCAGGTGGATCTGCCCGGCGTTGAACGCCCAGACCGCAAGAATGAACCCGATGATCGGGTAAAGCACCACCGCCGTGATCACGTCCGATCGCAGCGCGGCGAAATCCTCGGCGCCCGCACGCAGCGCTGCGCGGATGTCGGCGATGCCGATCCGGTTGATCTGGGGCCGGGCCATCTCATGACTGCCGATCCCGTCGACCGCCGCGCCGACGCCGCGCCCAATTCCGGCAAGGCTCTGCGCGCTCCAGCTTAGCGGATTTCCGATTGGCTTCTGGGGCATGGCTTAATCCTCCCTTTCAGAAGGGCCCAAAGCCGCGCGAGGCGTCAACCGGAGCACCCGGCCTTCGCCCGCAAACGCACCGGGCCAAACCGTCCTCGCCGTGAAGTTTAGCAGAAACGGCCGGAGGTTGCACGCCCGGATTCGTGGGGGTCGGGGGGATTGCGGTTTGGTTTGCGGCGGGTGGGGGCGAAGGGCGGGGCGGCCGACGACGTCATGATGGCACGGTTTTGATCCACGCGCCCGTGGAGGGAGCGACGCCGCAGTTGGTGGCGTTTCAGAATCTGCTGTCGGGGTTTCGATCCACGCCCCGTGGAGGGGGCGACTTGCTGCGATTGCAATCCGCGTTGGTCTCGACCTGTTTCGATCCACGCCCCCGTGGAGGGGGCGACTCTGCGCCGAAAACGACGCATTCAGGGACCACTGGTTTCGATCCACGCCCCCGTGGAGGGGGCGACCGCATGTGCGATGACTGGATTTCGGCCAATGTGCCGTTTCGATCCACGCCCCCGTGGAGGGGGCGACCTCACGCCGAGGGCCGGCGCGCGGTCCTGATCGAGTTTCGATCCACGCCCCCGTGGAGGGGGCGACCGGACTCCGAAAAACCCCATACAGCGGGAAGCGGTTTCGATCCACGCCCCCGTGGAGGGGGCGACGACCCCGAAACCGGCAAGGAAGTCATCGTTCGCGTTTCGATCCACGCCCCCGTGGAGGGGGCGACTGGGGTGAGCACCGTTTTCGCGGTTGTCGATCCAGTTTCGATCCACGCCCCCGTGGAGGGGGCGACGCTGGAAAGCGACCGAAGGCGTCGCGGACCTGCTGTTTCGATCCACGCCCCCGTGGAGGGGGCGACGGATATCGAGGCGTGGTGGGCGGATGAAATTGCAGTTTCGATCCACGCCCCCGTGGAGGGGGCGACTCGGTCCCGCCGCGATGAAGCTATAACAGATCAGTTTCGATCCACGCCCCCGTGGAGGGGGCGACGGCCTGTTTTATATCGCGTTGTTGTCGCCCGGCAATCCTGCTGCGAAATGCGGAGGAGGTGGGAAAGGCGTGGCGCGCAGACCTTGGGGGAGCGCGTCTAGAAAAAATATAAACGATATCAAATAGCTGACGAAATGCGAACCTTGCGGTGGATGGCGGCACGCTTGGGGTTCGCGGATGGGCCGTTCAAAGGATCAGCGGGCCGTTCAGATCGGTTGCCGGTTTCGCCCCGACATGCTCGACCCGGCGCGACCAGTTTGCGCCCAGATAACAATAACGCAAGCTGTCGACATCGCTTTGGATGATGCCCTCCAGCCGCGCCTTCAGACGGGTCCATTGCGCCGGCTCCACCTCGATCTCGAAGACGGAAAACTGAACGCGTTGACCGTAATCGGTGCAGGCGCGGGCGATCTGGCGCAGCCGTTTCTTGCCGCCATCCTCCAGCGTGTTCACATCGTAAGTCACCAGAACCAGCATCTCAACTCCAGAACCAGGGCGGATAGGCGTCCAGATCGCCGCGCAGGTGCCGGGCCAGCAGCAGCGCCTGCAGATAGGGCACCAGGCCGAAGGGCGCCTTTTCGCGCAGGAAGGGGTGCTGACGCTCTTCCTTCTTGCGCTCTTGCCACGCGGTCAGCACGGTGCGGCGGGCATCGTCTGTCAAAAGGACGGCGCCGCCGTCCATGCGGCGAAAGTCGCCGGCGCGCAATTGCCGGCGGTTCACCAGTGACAGCGCCAGCCGATCGGCCAGCGGCGCGCGGAGTTCTTCCATCAGGTCAAGCGCCAGACTGGGCCGGCCGGGGCGGTCGCGGTGCAGGAAACCGACCGCCGGGTCCAGCCCCACCGCCTCGCTGGCCGAGCGGCAGTCAGAGGTCAGCAGCGTATAAAGAAACGACAAAAGCGCGTTCATCGGGTCCAGAGGCGGACGGCGCGACCGGCCGGTCCAGCGCAGTTCCGCATCGGGTGAGCGGATCAGATGGTCGAACACGCCGAAGTAAAGCGTCGCGGCCTCACCCTCGGACCCGCGCAGCAGATCCACGCCGTCATCGGAAAGCTGGACGCGGCGCAGGATCATCGCCATGCGGTCCGTCGCCCGCTTTAGCGCCTCGCGCGCGGGCGGCGCCATCTCATGGCCATAATCGCGCAATGCCCGCCGGATCACCGCGCGCTGGTTCGCGATCTTGCCCAGAACGATGCCGCGCACCACCTCGGTCGCGTTGTCGGAGACCCGGTATTGCGCGCGCCGCAGCAGCACATTGCCGGTGACCGGGCCCTCGATCCTTGCCTGAAAACGGCCGACGCGATCCAGCAGGACAAGCGTGATGCCCCGTTCGGCAGAAGCCCCAATCAGCGCCGGCAAGATCAGGATCGGTCCGAAGGTCACGACCGAGGCCAGCATGTGCAGCGGTATGAATAAGAATTTGTGGCGGGGCCGGTTTCCGGCCCCGCCTGTTTGCCTAAAGGCACGAGCCAATAGGCTTCAACGACTAAGTTTCGATCCACGCCTCTGCCGAAGCGACAGCGCGCAGCTTTCACCGCGCGCGTTATTTTTAATGACACGCAGTCCCGACTTGTCAGGTCAGGTCTTTTGTCGGTGCATTCGGGGCGATGCGCTTGACGGTACTGATTGCGTTATAGGCGTTCTGCTTTGTTGTCAGAATTTCGGAATGACAAAGCACTTCGCCATTATCTGCTTTTAGCCGCCACCAGTAGCCGGTCGTGTTTTTCAGAACTTCGAACATCACGGTCTCCATGAAGTACGAGCTTGCGCTCGAGTTGATGTTGGAGACGGTTCGCGCTATCCTCATCATGTCGCGAAGCAAGGCGAAACCGTCTTGGTTTGTGGAAGCCCGGGTGCAGTGCAATGCGCCCGGGCTTTTTACTCCACACCGAAATGTTAGCTGAGCTGGCTGGTAACGTCAAGAAATATAGTCCATAGCTGAAGCCTAATGGCACAGCCATATGCTTCAGCCACTAAAAAGTAAAACCTATTGCGGCATGCAGCACATCGCCTTCCGCGGTAAACCGGTTCTCGGCCCAAAGCCGTTCAAGATGGATCAGGGCGGCCTGTCTGAGACAATAGACCGCGTGTTGCAGCGCCGAGAGCGGGATGGGCTCTTCGGCGCTGTCCATGATCAGGTCAGTTCA
This sequence comes from Paracoccus pacificus, assembly GCF_042680785.1. NCBI lineage: Bacteria > Pseudomonadati > Pseudomonadota > Alphaproteobacteria > Rhodobacterales > Paracoccaceae > Paracoccus > Paracoccus pacificus. Next base: position 126,927 of record NZ_JBHUEN010000013.1, on the reverse strand, counting down.
AGGATTTCGACGCCCTCGGGCAGTCCCTCGCGGTCGATCTGAATGGTGTAATCGGTGAATTTTCGCGCCGGCGGCTGATTGCCCAGACCCCGGTCGTCCAATGCCCGGAACTCTCCGTCGACGTTGCGGCCGATGCGGACCAGATCGAACAGCCGGTGCGCCGGGGCGTTGCCAAGCGCGTTCTCGTGGCGGAACACGATCAGCTTGCGCGTAGTCATTTCGCCGCGCGCGGCCGCCCGGTCATGCTCGAACATGTTCGCCAGCGCCTCGAACAGCAGATCCAGATCCGCGTCGGAAAAACCGGTGCGTTCGGCGAATTTGGCCGAGATGAAGCCATGCGCGACATAAAGCCCGTAAGGGACGATATGCTTACGCCCCATGGTGCGGTTGTCGGTGCGCAAATCGCTGTCGTCACCCTCGGCGCGCTTTTTCTGCTCGGCCTCGTTGGTCGCGGCCATGCGGGTGATCGAGATCTCGACCGGCAGCACCGGCTCGACCGAATTGGCGAAGGTCATCTGCACCGGGCCCTTGACCTGACCGCAGTTGATCCCGGTCGACATGACCGCCCCGAAACTCCGCACGTCGAAGAAATTGCGGCACATGAAATCGCGCAGCGCCTTTGCCTCGGCGTCGTCCTTGGGGTTCAGCTTGGCGTCCTTGCGGGATTTCTCGTCATCGCGCAGCGCGATATAGGCCTGCCGATGCTTTTCGTTCAGGATGGCGCCTTCCTGCACATAGATATGATGCCCCTCGACGCCGTCACGGGCCAGTTCGATGTAATTGCGGATCTTGCGTTTCAGGCTGACGTCGCTGACCAGACCGTGATTGGTTTCCGGGTCGAGGCGCGGCAGGTTGCCGGCATCGGGATCGCCGTTCGGATTGCCGTTCGTGACGTCGAAGATCAGCACGAAATCATGGCGTTGGGAAATGGGTGTCATTCGGTTACCTCGGCTGTCTTGTCATCGCGCTTGCGGAAGAAATCGGAACGCTGGTGGTAATAGCCGATCCCGAAAAGCGCCTGTTCGCCGGCATTCAGCGAGGCCGGGATCGGGTCCTGGGCGGGGTCCATCAGGTCGGTGATCGAGCCCAGCAGTTTTTCAAGGTTGACCGCGCGGCCCGGGCTGGTCTTGCGCAGCTTGCCGAAGTGATTGGCCGAGCCCGAGTCGAGCGTGCGGAACACCTTCTGCGGGCTGGCCGAGGCCGCACCATAGAACTTGTCCTTGATGGTGGCGTTGATGCCGCTCAGCGCGGCGCGCTGGACCTCTTCATAGACCGCGAACAACCGGCCGAGGACATAGCCCTTGTTCGTATTGGCGGGATCGAGCGCCACCGGAACCTCCATGTCAAAATTACGGATCAGAACGGATTTCAGCATGGCACAGCGCAGGGCGTTGATCTGGCCATCGGCGCGGATGCGCATCAGCGTGGTAGAAAGCAGGGTCAGGGGATAGGCGGTGCCGGTCAGGATCGCGCGCAACCATTCTCCGGCAATCAGGGGCGGCACATTCTCGCGCTTGCCCTGCGCCGCCAGTTCCAGAAGATAGCGCCACAAGGCCGGCCAGCCGTCTCGCGGCGCCGGCGCGATCGCCGTGTCGCGCAGATAGGTCTGAAAGTTGCGGGTCAGATGGCCGAAATCGTCCTGCCAATAGAAGCGGACCGAAAGCCGTGCGGCGTTCGGCGCCAGCCCGAGGACGTGAAAGCGCACGCCTTCGGCCAGTTCCGGGGCGATCTGCGACAGGTTCTGGCCGCTGCGGATAGCATCAAGGCGGGCGCGGATCTTGCCGGTCTCAAGATTGTCATCCCCGGCCAGAAGTTTATCCTCGCCGGTCGGATCCAGCATGGCCGCGAAACAAAGCTCGCTTTCGGCCGCCAGTTTCAGGTCGCTGCTATCGGCCCAGAACACCGTCGAGGCGTCGCCGATCTGGATGCGATGGCCGCTGTCTTTTTCAAGATAGTGGTTCAGGACGGTGCCATAGGCAAATGCCGCCGCCTCGGACACAGGCGCGTTGTCACCCTGATCGTGGCCGTAAGAGGTAAACGCGTCGAGGTTGAAGGAAATCAGGCTGGCGCCCGAGGATTGTGCGTTCCAGACCCCCTTGATCGAGGGATGAAGCCGCGCGACCGGCCCGGTTTCGCCGGTGACCAGACATAGTTGCGGATCCGACGCCCCCGCTGCGCCGATCCGCCGCCATAATTCGCGCGCGGCGGGACGGTCGTGCAGGAACCGCTCGCGGTATTCCTCGGCCAGCGCGAAGATGATGTTCTGGTCCAGAATGTCATCGCTCCAGACGGGCGGACCGAACGCATCGGGGCGCCAGTCGTCCAGAAAGCGTTGCAGGGCCGCAAGACCGGGATCGGTGGTCCCGGCCAGCCATTCGGCGTGACGGGCGCGAAATTCCGCATGTTCCTCGGTCGTGCGCTTTCCGGCCCCTGCGGTCACGCCCAGCACATAGGCCGATTTGTCCCACAGAAAGTTCGGCGAGATACCGGCGGTCCGCTTCACGGCCTGCGGCACCAGCAGCATCCGCGGGCTGCGCTTTTTGTCGGTGCCGCGCAGATCCTCGACCCGGGCGACGGACCCGTCCGCGTTCAGGATCACGCAGAACCCGATTTTCTCGGACGAAAAGCCAAAGGGCGGCGCGCCGGGCAAGCGGTCATAGGCCCGCACCAGTGAGGCAAGCATGCTCATCCCCGCACCTCCGGGCTGCCCGGCCTGGGCACCTCCATCACCCCGTCGCGCAGCGCGGCGCGGAAAAACAGCGATGGCCGCCCCGGTTTGGCGTGATCAATGTCCCATAGCATGAAGCCAAGATCGCGCGGCGTGCCAAAGCCGTGCTGGGCCGTCGCGGTTTCGGGGTTGCGGGCGGGCAGGGGCGCGTCGGGGGGAACCAGTTCGAAATGGGCCGAAAACTCGCGGGTGCCGAGGCAGGGTTGATTGAAGCACTGTCCGCGCCCGGCGCGCCGGTTGAAAATATCCAGATGCTTGCCTTCGCTGTCCTCAGCGCCGGCCTTTTCGGTCATCTCGAAATGCGCCTCGATCACATATCGCGGCGAGACCAGCACAGTCGAGGCGCGTTGCTGGCGATCCTCATCGACCAGAAGCTGCAAGCCGCCCAGATCGCCCCGCTTCATCGCCTGCTTGATCTTTCCGGCCGGGGCCTTGTGGCCGACCTCATTGCGCCGGATCGACTGGAAACGGATCGGTTCCAGCACATGGATACGGTCGACAACCCAGCGGATCGCCGGTTTCCAGTGAACGGCCTCAAGTATGCCGCGCGCCGCCGAAGGGGTCATGACGTCATAGGTCATCCGCTCGACCTTCAGTTCCGGGCGCGTGAACAGCCCGTACTGACCCCAGACGTGCAGGCGGATACCGTAAGCCATTATTCCTCGTGACCAATATCGCCAGATTATCGCGGATGACGCATCTGGCAAGCAAAAATCCGCCGCCCACCTGGCCGCCGCCCACCTGGCCGCCGCCGCATTGAATATGTCACGCTACAGGATTGATTGCTCGGCCCCCAGATAATCGGCATGTTCCCACCACAGGCCGGTGTCCGGGTGATAAAGCGCGCGGTTGTCCAGCACGCAGAACTGATTGCCGCGCAATTCGGGCTGGTGATACGAGGCATGTTGGGCACCGATCAGCGCGTCGCGTGCCCGCGCCGGGATCTGCACCGTATAGGCCTGCAGGTTTCGGGCCAGTTTGCCCGACGGCACATTTTCGAATGCGAGTTGCCGGATCGCTTCCTCGGCCACCGCATCGCCAGGAATGATGACGGGAACCATGGTCGTCTCGATCATGCGGAAGGCTTCCGCCATCGTGCGGAACGGAAAATCGGTGCCGGTCTGCCCAAGGATCATCTGATCGACCAAAGGTTGCCCAAGCCGTTTCGGGCCGGCGTTCCAATACATGTCTTCAAACCAATCCCGGATCGCGGCCGGCGCCAGAAGGTCCGGATGCCGGTCGGCGACGTTGCGCATGGTTCTGACGCCGTTTTCCATCTCTCTCGGGGTGGGCCGGCCGGGCGTGGAAAAGATCGTCAGCGTGCTGTCCTCGGGCGGCCATTCGCCGTTGCGCGAAATCCGCCCGGCCGCCTGCACGCAACTGTCAAGCCCGGCCTCGGCGCGCCAGCCCTTGGGAAAGCTCAGATCCACGCCGGCCTCGATCAGGCTGGTCGCGATCAGGCGGCAGGGGCGGGGGTTCCTGATATCCAGCCGGCGCCGGATGTCGGCGATGATCGCGCGGCGATGCACGGCATATTGCCGCGTCGTCAGATGGATCAGCCCGTCAAGCCCGGCCGCCTTGGCCATGTTGAACAGTTCAAGCGCGTGGGCGCGGCTGTTCACGATGACCATGCCCTGTTCCGTCTCACCCAAGGCTTTGATCAGGGCCGCGTCATCCATGTCGCCGCCCCTGACGATCCGGGCGCGGCGCAGTTTCTGGGCAAGGCGCGTAGGATCGGGGGCCAGTTCCCGGCCCTCCAGCGGCAGGCCCTGTCGCAACTGACGGCTGTCGAATGCGGGTTGGGTCGCTGTGCACAACACCACCGAGCAGCCGTAATGCGCGCATAGCGCGTCAAGCATGCGCAGCGTGGGCATCAACAGCTTGCGCGGTAGACATTGCGCCTCGTCCAGCACGATCACCGCACCGGCGATGTTATGCAGTTTGCGGCACCGCGATGGCCATGCGGCGAAAAGGCTTTCGAAAAGCTGCACATTGGTGGTCACCACCAGCGGCGCGGCCCAATCCTCCATGGCGAGGCGCAGCTTGTCCTTTTGTTCCGCGCCCGGCTTTGCGTCGTCGATCGAGGAATGATGCTCCAACACGCCATCGCCCAGCATATCGCGAAAGATGGCGGCGGTCTGATCAATGATCGAGGTGTAGGGGATGGCATAGATGACCCGGCGGTGGCCGTGATGCGCGGCGTGATCCAGCGCGAACCCCAGTGAGGCCAGGGTTTTGCCGCCACCGGTGGGCACGGTCAGGGTGAAGAACCCCGGCGCCATCGCCGCGCGTTGCCGGACATGGGTCAGGATCTCGGCCCGCAGGTGATTGAGGCTGCCATTCGGGTCAAACCGCGCCATATGCGCGTCAAAGGCGCGCCGCCATTCCGGCAGTTTTTCGGCCAGGGTCGGCCAGTTCCGGTCCGGCTGCCTGCCGTCCAGCACGGCATAATAGCCCTCGGTATCAAGGAAATCCGCATCGACCAGACAGGAAAACACCATGCGCGCGGCGATCGACAGATCAAAGCCGCGATGCGGAGGAGGCCGGGTAACAGCCGCCAGTTCATGGGCGACGGGAACAAAGTCCGGTGCGGCGGCGGCCGATATCTCCGGCGCGATCGGGTCGCGGAACGCCTCCAGCCGGCGCTCCATGCTGCTGTCGGCGTTGCGGCGGTCGGGCAGGCCGGCATGGTGGCCAAGGATGCAATAGCCGATGATCTCGGCGACCGGTCGCAGCCCCGGCGGAACCCGGGCCGCAAGCAGCGCCGCGCCCGCCGTCGAATGATTGACGCGCAGGTTTCTGCCGCAAAGGATGTCCAAGAAAGCCGGGTCGTATTTGCCGAAATCATGATAACGCCCCGCCATTTGCGCCGAGGCGCGCAATCCCATGGGCGCGCCCCGTTCCCCGGCCAATTGCCCGGTGTTTTCAAGGTGATCCGGCAGGGGTTGCCAATCACTTCGATCCGGGCGGTGGCCGGAATGCGCGTAATAATCCGTCATCGCCGCTCTCCCTTACCCGCCGAAACCCACATATGATTATTTACATATCAGCAAGTTGGGTGGCGTCCGAAAAAATTTTTGATCGTTGATCATTCAAGGCCGAAGCAAACGGCGCCCCGCTAGTCCGTCCGGCCCGTGGCAGGGGTGGCGTTTCCTGATGTCGCTATCGCCGATCCCCCGCCTTTTCCGATCGGTTCACGATGGCGCCTGAATTGGCGTCGCAATAGGCCGGGCTGACGATTACAGCGCCGCAGCCAGATAGGGCGCGGTCTTGCTGTCTTTCGCCTTCGCCACCTCGCGCGGGGTGCCTTCGGCGACGATCCGGCCGCCTTCCTCGCCCGCGCCGGGGCCAAGGTCGATCACCCAATCGGTTTGCGCCACCGCGCGCATGTCATGTTCGACGATCACCACCGTATTGCCGGCATCGACCAGCCCCTGCAACTGGCGCATCAGCCGGTCGACATCCGCCGGATGCAGGCCCGAGGTCGGTTCGTCCAGCACATACAGCGTCTGGCCGCGCTGCACGCGCTGCAATTCTGTGGCCAGCTTGATGCGCTGCGCCTCGCCGCCCGAGAGTTCGGTCGCGGGCTGACCGAGTTTCAGATAGCCAAGGCCGATTTCCTGCAGGACGGTCAGGGCGCGGGCGATCTGCGGCTCGCTGTCGAAGAAATCGCGGGCCTGATCGACGCGCATGGCCAGTACCTCGGCGATGTTCTTGCCCCGCCATTCGATTTCCAGCGTCTCGGCATTGTAGCGGCTGCCGTGGCAGGTCGAGCAGGGGGCATAGACCGAGGGCAGGAACAGGAGTTCCACCATCATGAAGCCCTCGCCCTCGCAGGTCGGGCAGCGGCCCCCGGCAACGTTGAAGGAAAACCGCCCGGCGCCATAGCGGCGCTTCTTCGCCTCGGGCGTGGCGGCGAACAGTTTGCGGACGTGATCGAACAGGCCGGTATAGGTCGCGAGGTTCGACCGCGGCGTGCGCCCGATGGGCTTCTGGTCGACCTCGATGATGCGGCGGATGTCGTCCATGCCGGTGGCGGTGCGGCCGCGCGTGGCTTCCGGTGCCGCATCCAGCAGCGGATCGGTGTCGCTTTCCTCGGCCACGGGCGGGGCGGTGCCAAGGCCGGCGCTGACCAGATCGGGCAGGGCCTGGGCCACGAGGCTCGACTTGCCCGATCCCGACACCCCGGTCACGGCGGTAAAACAGCCAAGCGGGAAACCAACGTCCAGATCGCGCAGATTGTTGCGCGTCACCCCCGCCAGCCGCAGCCAGCCCCGCGGCTTGCGGGGGGACCGCGCGGGCGGCTTTGGCGGCTCGAACAGATAGCGCCGCGTGACCGAATCCGCCACGTCGGCAAGGCCCGGCAACGGGCCGCTATAGACGATGCGGCCCCCGCCTTCGCCCGCGCCGGGGCCGACATCGACCAGCCATTCGGCCTGTGCGATCAGGTCCAGATCATGCTCGACCACAAAGACCGAATTTCCCGCCGCCTTCAGCCCGTGCAGGACCTGTAGCAGCGACTCGCCATCCGCCGGATGCAGGCCCGCCGATGGCTCATCCAGCACATAAACCACCCCGAAAAGCTGCGAGGAAAGCTGCGTCGCCAGCCGCAGCCGCTGCAACTCGCCCGAGGACAGCGTCGGCGTCGCCCGATCCAGCGACAGATAACCAAGGCCAAGGTCGATCAGCGGGTTGATCCGTTCGATCAGATCGGCGGCAAGGCGCTGCGCCGCGACCACCTTTTCCTCGGACATGTTGGGGGTGCGGCGCACATCCGGCGCGGCCTTATGGGCCGAGCCACCCGCCGCGACCCGCTCGGCCACGGCCGCTTCGCGGGCGTCTTTGTCGAGGATGGCGGTCGCCGCACCGTCGCGCCCGTAATCGCCCTGCGCCGCCGGGCGCATCACCTCGCGCAGTTTCAGCAGCGACAGATCGCCAAGCGCCGCGATATCCAGCCCCTCGAACGTGACCGACAGCGCCGCGCGTTTCAGCCGCTTGCCGTCGCAGGTCGGGCAGTCGCGGCCGATGATATATTGCGACACCCGCTTCTTCATCAGCGCGCTTTTGGTATTGGCGAAAGTGTCCAGCACATAGCGCCGCGCGCCGGTGAATGTGCCCTGATAGCCCGGCTCCATCCCGCGCCGGATCGCAACACGGGTCTGTTCGGGCGTCAGGCCGGGATAGACCGGCACGGTCGGGGTTTCCTCGGTATACAGGATCCAGTCGCGATCCTTCTGCGGCAGGTCGCGCCAAGGCCGGTCCACGTCATAGCCCATCGAGACGAGGATATCGCGCAGGTTCTGCCCATGCCATGCCGGCGGCCACGAGGCGATGGCGCGGTCGCGGATCGACAGGCTGTCATCAGGCACCATTGTCTGTTCGGTCACATCATAGACGCGGCCGATCCCGTGACAGGTGGGGCAGGCGCCCTCGACCGTATTCGGCGAGAAATCCTCGGCATAAAGCATCGGCTGGCCGGGCGGATAGGCGCCGGTGCGGGAATAAAGCATCCGCACCAGACTGGACAGCGTGGTCACGCTGCCGACGGAGGAGCGCACATTCACCGCCCCCCGCTGCTGTTGCAGCGCAACGGCCGGGGGCAAGCACTCGATTGCCTCGACCTCCGGCGTGCCGGCCTGCTGGATCAGCCGCCGGGCATAGGGGGCGACCGATTCCAGATAGCGCCGCTGCGATTCCGCATAAATCGTCCCGAAAGCCAGCGAGGATTTCCCCGATCCCGAAATCCCGGTAAAAACGACGAAAGCATTGCGCGGAATATCCACATCGACATTCTTGAGGTTGTTTTCACGCGCGCCCCGGACGCGGACGGAACCGGCGGTGTCGGTGCTGCGGGAAGAACTGTTCCGGGTCATGTCACATCCCTGTCGGGCAGAGGCCGCCTTGCCGGGCATGGCGCCGGTTGGTCGCGCGACGGCGGGATGGCCCAAAGCCGCCATGTCAGGCGAACCGAAACCTGTGCGTCTTGTCAAGAACCCCGCCAGCGGCGGGCGTTTGAGCGAAGGCGGGGGCGCGGCGGTGATAGCCGTCGAATGCACATAATCGACCCGCGTTGCCGATCGGTTCCACGCAGCAGGAACGGACCGTTTGAGGAGAAGGAACGGGGCATAAGTGAATTTACACTTCACCTCAACGGCAAACTGAGACGGCCGGACGATTCGTACACGTCCTGACAAAACTGCTTTGACAGTGACATCGAAATCGCCAACCAAGGATCATCCGCATACCTTTGGCATATTGAGCAATGGCACAGAACGGCGATATTTCGCATGGGGCGGGGGAAGGAACGGTGCCTTCACGACTGGTTGATCCGGTTGTGGCGACCGGGAGCTACGACGCTGCAGCCGGTCGAGGTAAGAATCTTTTCCGCCCCTGTCCTTGCGGCAGGCAACGATCAAAGGCCATCTGTCTTGGTGTTTTTTTCGGTACCGCAAAGGATAAACTCATGAGATCCGGGGTAGTTAGTCCTCAACGTTTATTCCGCTCGTTTGAAAATTTTTTATCTCATCCTCTTTTAGTGCGACGGGCGCGTGGAATGGCTGTTTGCCTAACGGCCATTGGCCTTGCGAGCTGCACATCTCCCGGTATCGAGGCAACTAGAGCAGGCCGCGAGATGCGGAGATCACAATCCGAAACATCAGCGGGAATTCTTAAAGACGCTGTTTTCTTTGTCGTGAAGGACATGACCGCTTCAGAAGCAGCTTCGACCCTTTCTTCAGATGGGGCGATCTGTGACAATCGGGTTTGCTATTGGACATTTACCGAACGTGAAACTTTGTGGAATCCGATGCGCCCCCCAGACCTTCCACTGCGAACCTGGGTCTTGAGATATCAAGTCGAGTTTACGTCGAATGTCATTGATAGCAAAGACAATATTGTTTCAACTGTTGCGTCAATCGAAACGAATTCTGGCATTACATTGAGTGAGACAAGATAATGGCGTGGACGATAGAGATGGCGCAATTTCTACTCACAATTCCGTTGGCGAGCGGAATTGCGTCGCATGCGTTCTGGGTGCTCAAAAATAACCCGATAAGGCAGGCAGGGCCGTGGCGCGGGTGACCGGCATATATCGTGTGGCAGCGTGACGACGCGCCAATGAACACGCTGATACATCCCGCCCGTTTCAGCGTGTCACAGCGCCCGCCCGACTTTTCCGAAAGCATCGGGTTATGACACCCGGTCACCCGATGCGGTCGAGGACCGGAAGCCTTCGCCAGCAGGTCAAGCCGCCGCTGGTCACCACCGACCCGCAGGCGCTGCCTCGCTGACGACGGCGCGGTTTGGCCAACCCCCGCAGCTACCGAACCGGTTTTGAGAGGCACCAAATCTCCATCAGAACCTCGCCCACGATCACCTCGCCCGAGAAGGTCTTGCGCACCCCGGAGGTCCAGCTTTCGATGGTCTCGCCCGGATCTGGCGGCCTCGCTGGGCCATCTGGGCGATCCCGGCCATGACAAGGTGCAGGCCGCGCTGCGCGGTGCGCTTGAACCGCTCCAGCGGATCGGCAAGCCGGCGGGCATTCTGGCGCGGAACGCCGAGGAGGCCCGGCGCTATCGCGACTGGGGCTATCGCTTCGTGGCCTGCGGCGTCGATCTGGCGCTGCTGATCAAGGCGGCCGACACCCTTGCGGCAAGCATGGCCGAGTGATCGCCGCCGGGCCGCCCCGGGCGCGGAAACCTTGCAGAGACGCGGGGGACAGACTCGCCCGAAGGAGAAACGATATGTCACCGAAACCGGATCTTGAACGGACCGTCAGGCTTGCCGCGCGCGCCTTGTCGCGGCACGGGCTGGTTCACGCCTATGGCCATTGCTCGGCCCGTCTGGACGAGGCGCATTTCCTTGTCTGTGCGCCGCGTCCGATGGGTCTTATCGAACCGGGCGAGGCCGGAACCGTCGTGGCCATCGACGCGCCGCTGCCCGAAGGGGTCCTGGGCGAGGTGCGCATTCACCAGCAGATCTATCGCGCCCGGCCCGAGGTGGGCGGCGTCGCCCGCTTCATGTCGCCCAAGGCCATGAGCCTTGCCGCGACCGGCCGGGTGCCGCAGCCCCGCCACGCCTTCGGCGCCTATGTCGCCGGAACCGCGCTGTGGGAGGATGCGCAGCTTGTCCGCGACGATGACCGGGCGCGCGGCGTCGCCGCCACCATGGGCGCGGCGCCGGCTATCCTGTTGCGCGGCAACGGCGTCGTCACCGCCGGCGCGACGCTGGAGGAGGCCGTGGTTCTGGCCTGGTATCTGGAGGAAGCCTGCCGGGTCGAGCTGGACGTTCTGGCGGCGGGACTGGTCGATGAGCCGCCGACCTACACGCTGGAAACGGCGGCGACCCGGGCGACCAAGGCGGGGTTGATCTTCGAACGGATGTGGGAATTCCTAACCGCAGGCGACCCGGAATCCGGCGTGACCCGGGCCGGCAAGAATGCGGCATAGAGGCGCCGTCATCGAAGATCGGGCGGTCGTGGCGGGGGGGCGCGGCGATGATCGCCGCGATGAAAGCGCGAACCGCGCGGATGCAAGCGGCTTCGGGCGTGAATGGTTCAGCCATCCGGCGCCGGATGAACTTACGTGGATGCCCCCATTCCGCAATCCCGGTCAAGACGGTGAAGGCAGCGACGTTCTTGGCGTTGTTTCCCCGCACGCGGCACAGGTCGCCGAAAGCCGGGCGTTCCGGCCGCCGGGGGTGGCGCGCTGTGGCTCATGCCATGTCCGCAGGGGCGCGCGCTTGCCCCTACCTTCGGTTCGGTCAATCCGATCCGAAGCTGACCGCGGCGATCCGTCCGGACGACGTGAGAGCTAAGGGTGTTGCGAGGGCCTCGGGTGGAGGTGACGCGGCGCCAGATCAACTTGGCGCGGCGTTACCGCAGGGTGACAAAGCACCTCTTCGATCGGGCTGACCCTAATCGCCGGACGTACCTCGGCGTCCGACGCCCCACCGCTATCCCCCGCAGGCCTAACGCCAACTGACCTCATGGGATTTCGGCGTTCGGGCGCGCCGGTGTGGTTTTTGGATTGGCACAGGACGGCAAGCTGTCCGTCGCCGTCACCCGCAGGGCAGTGATTCGACCATCGTGCAACGACTTCAGCGTGTGGTTAATAAACAGGCAAGTTTACCTATCGGCACCTTCACCCTCGGTAAGAATTTACGCCATCACAGGCAAAATTCGCCACGCAAGTACATGTATATATTAAATAATCGTTAATAAATTATCATAAACACCCGGTATTCCGGCCTGCGTGACACGGCGTCACACGCATGATCAGGAATCAAGCAGCATGACTCAGGGACGGCTCTCCAACGCGATCTACATCGGGAAATTTTCTGACCTCGACAGGGTGGCCGAACCGGGCACGCCTAACGGTCGCATCGACAATCCAGCCACGTTGATCAACAAACCCTTCAATCTCGCCACCCAGCCGGGCATGGAGATCCGCAATCTTTACGCCGCCCATAACCCCGGCACGAACGACAACGTCATCGGCACGGATGATGTGTCCTTCGGTCTTCTCGGCGAAGGTCTCCGCGTCGGCAGCAAGACCGCCCCGGTCGTCCGGCTTGATTGGGAGGGGTTCTTCACCAGCCGCATCACCTATTACAAACTGGACGGCAGCGGACCGTTCACGCAAACGGTCTCGCTTCAGGTTTTCCAGCTTTCCAATGGTGATCTCTATGTCACCGAGGATGAGACGACGGGCACCGCCGCCTATGCCCCCGGCTATACGGGGCCCTACAACGGATCGCTGAGCAACAAGTCGATCAAGGAAATCGAGCTGCTCAGGTTTCACCCCAACGGGACGCTGATCGGAAGCTCGGCCAGCGTCGGCGACGACGGCATGCTGGTCGATTATCAGACCATCAACGGCGCGCAACTGGTGCCGTGTTTCGTGCGCGGAACGATGATCGCCACACCCCGGGGCGAAATCGCGGTCGAGGATCTGCGGGTCGGCGATCTTGTTGATACCGTCGACGGGGGTGCGCAACCGATCGTCTGGATTGGCGGACGTACGCTCGACAAAGCCGCGCTCGACCGCGCGCCCCACCTGCGCCCGGTCCGCATCGCGAAGGCCGCGCTTGGCAACGGCACCCCGACGGCGGATCTGTATGTCTCGCCCCAGCATCGGGTGCTGCTGCAATCGCGCATCGCCCGAAACCGGTTCGCGGCCGAAGAGGTGCTGGTTGCGGCGAAGCAGCTGTGCCAGATTGAGGGCGTCGATATCCAGAGCGATGCCGCGCAGGTCGAATATTTTCATCTGCTGTTCGACCGCCACCAGATCATCGTCTCGAACGGCGCGCGAACCGAATCCTTTTATCCGGGCAAAATGGCCATCCAATCCATCGACAGCGCGGCCCGAAGCGAACTGCAGGAGATATTCCCGGCGCTGATGGACGAGGATTTCCTGCCGGAACCCGCCCGTCCCATGCTGACCGGCCGTCAGGGCCGCGATCTCGCCCGTCTCCACCACAGCAAGAACCGACCGCTGGTTTCCTGACGTCGGGCCGCTTGGGCCGCGGATGGGCGGCGGGCGGCGTTGGTTGGGGGCGGAATGCGGCTTTGCGCAGCGGCGGCAAAACCGTGATCTTCGGCGGGCGGCGAGTTTAAGCAGCCTGCCGGGGAAGGGGCTGGGGTCGCCGCGCGTGCGTCGCACAGGGACCCGAAGATCTCTGCCGTTTACGCTAAAAGGGTCGAAGGGGGACCACGCCCCGAAGTAGCGGCAGCTGCCGAAATCTCAGCGGCTCAAGCAACGATTTATGCGAAAAATGGCAGCCCGTAGGGGAGTCGAACCCCTCTTTTCAGGTTGAAAACCTGACGTCCTAACCGATAGACGAACGGGCCATCACAGGCGTTCCGAGGCGTGGCCTCGCAGCGTGGAGCGGTGTTTAGGACAGGTGCCCAAAGGGCGCAAGCGGAAAAAGCGTGCTGTAGAAAAGTTTTATTGCCCGGGCGGGGAAGGCCGGGCGGGGGTGGGAATTCGGGGTGTGACGGTCAGCAGAATACCGTCCCGCGCCCGTACCGTCAGGCGTGCGACGGGCACGGGTTCGGGGTCGGCGGCGGTAAATCGCAGCCGCCCGCAAAGCGTGGCCAGCATCAGCACCCCCTCGGCCATCGCAAATCCCGCGCCCGGGCAGACCCGCGGGCCGGCCGAGAAGGGCAGATAGGCGGTTTGCAGGCAGGCCCGGCCGTTTTCGGTATCGAACCGCCCCGGGTCGAAGGCATCGGGGCGGTCCCACAGCCGTTCGTGGCGGTGCAGGTGCCAGGGCGAGATGACGATTTCGGACCCCTTGGGCACGGTTCGGCCGCGGAACTGCGCGGGGCAGGCGGCGCGGCGCATGAACATCGGCACGGGGGGGTAAAGACGCATCGCCTCGCGAAAGACGGCGCGGGTGTCACGCAGGGTCGAGAGGCTCGAGAACTGATCGCTTAGCCCCGCGGCCTCGGACGCGACGCGGTCCTGCCATTCCGGCGCGCGGGCCAGCAGATACAGCGCCCAGGCCAGCGCGCTGGCGCTTGTCTCATGCCCGGCAAGGAAAAAGATCGCCACCTGATCGACCATTTCCGCGCGCGAGAAACGCTGTCCGGTTTCCGGGTCCGGCGTAGTCATGATCCGTGTCGCCAGATCGTCCGGCGCGGTTCCGGCGGCGATGGCGTCGGCGCGTTCATCCACCAGCCGGGTGATCAACCCGCGGATGCGGGCGGCGCTTTTGCGGGTGCGGCGCTGATGCGGGCGCGGAATCCAGCGGGGCAGGGGGAAAAGCGTGGCGAGGCTGATCACCGGCTGGGTTTCCTGATGCTCGCGGAAGGCGGCGAAAACCTCGGCCGCGGTCCGGTCCTCGATGGGGATCGAGAACAGGGCGCGAAAGATGGCGTCGGCGGCGGCATGGCTGGTCATCGGCTCGATATCGAAGGGGCCGAGGTCGGCGCGGGCGGCGATCCGGTCGCTGGCGGCGGCGGTGGCGGCGCGGAGCGCGGGGAAAACCTCGCGCAGGCGGCCGCCCTCGAACGCGGGGTCGATGATGCGGCGCTGATGGCGCCAGACCGCGCCATTGGTCACAAAGATGGACTGGCCGAGAAGCGGCGCCAGCCCGTCGCGAAGCCGGTCGGATTTCGGGAAATTCTCGGGGTGGCGGCGCAGGATCTCGGTGATCAGGGCGGGATCGTTGCACAGGAAGGAATGGCTGACCGGTGTCCGGTACTCGGCCATCCACGCCCGGTAGAGCCGCTGCGGCAGGGCCGACAGCAGATCGCGGCGAAAGTCCCGGACAAGGCGCAGCAAGGATGCGCGCCCCTGCCGCGCGGGGGGTTTGGGCGGGATCATGTCGCGGTCCAGCGGTTCACGGCCCGGGTGATCCGGCCGGGCGAGTGCGGCCGGCCCCGGTAACGGTCGGCGAGTGTGCGGGGGCCGGCGCTGATCGCGAAATAGTCGTAATCGCCGGGCCGGTCGAAGGCGTGCAGATACTGGAAATGCAGCCGGAACCAGCGGTGACGAAGCTGGCGCTGCTTTTCGGGCGACAGGGTCCGGGTGAAGGCGGCCGAGATGACTAGCGGCCAGCGCTGACCTGTGGGCGCGACGCCGGTAACCGCGACCGGATCGCACAGGCCAAAGCTGCACGGATCACCGGGGGCGCTGACATCGACCCAGGTCAGCCGGTCGCTGGCCGAGAGATAGCGCAGATCACCGCGCAGCCGGTTCGCGGTCGGCAGGAACGACGCCATCGGCACCGCCTGACCCAGCGTCAGCAGCGCCAGCGGCGCCTGTGCCGCGTCAGGCGGGTCGGCGCGCAGCAGGTCCGACAGGACCGACACCGCAAGATGCGCGCCCGAGGAATGGCCGACCACCAGAACCTCGTCCCAATCCTGCGCCAGCGCCTCGCGTATGCGGGCGGTAAAGGCCGCCATGCGAGGTTCTAGCTGCGGGGGATAGGCGCCGCCGCAGGCCGCGGTAAAGGCATAGTCGTGCATCAAATAATAGGCGTAAAACCGGTGATCCATGCGGCGGAACAGGATCAGGGTGCCCGCAGCAAGCGCCAGAAACGCCAGCAGGGACAGCGGCCATGACCCCAGAAGATGCCACAGGATCCAGCCGGCGATCGCGCCCAGAACCAGACCCAGAACCAGTTGCAGGCTTAGAAAGACGATCGGATAAAGCCCGGCGATGACCGGCCCGTTCCGGATCTGCAACATCCGGCGAAGCGCGCTTGAGACGGCATAGATCCACAGCGTGCGGACCAGTTGCCAATAGGTCGCGACGATCGAGCGACCCATGGACTTCTGCACGATGTCGGACCAGATCAGCACCTCGACCTGCGCCTCGGTCTCGGCGCCGTCCATGACCGTGGCCACGCCCCAGCCATAGTTCTGGCTTTTCCCCCGATCCTGCCGGGCGCGGGGTTTCAGGTTCAGGGAATAGCCCGAGATGCGCGCCTGTTCCGCGCCCTCGGCCCGATAGATCTCGCGATAGCGTCGCGGCGGAATCGGATCATAGCCGGGGATGTAAAAGACCTTGCGGCGGATAATACGGGACAATTCTGATCCTGACGGCAAGGCACTCATTCACCGCGCCAGAATAGGCGAATGCGGCCCCGGCACAAGGTTCTGCTGTGGATTTCATGGGGGCGGCTTCGGCCCGTGAAGGGCCGCGCGGCTACAGCCCCCAGCGCCGTTCCAGCGCCTCGATCGCGGCGATGCGTTGCGGGGTTGGCGGGTGCGAACGCAGCCATGCCGGCGCCGCAGCTGCGACCGGGGCGACACCCCCGGGACTGGTCAGCGTGTCCAGCTTGGCGAACAGCGATTTCTGGGGCGCGGTGCCAAGACCGGCCTTGACCATCAGGGCGCTGGCGAAGGCGTCGGCCTCGAACTCGTCCTGACGCGACAGGCGCGCGGCCAGCGCCGAGGCGACAAGCCCCGCGATCCACGTCCCGATCCCCGGCAGGAACCGGCCGAGCACGCCCGCCAGCACCAGCCGCACGGCGTTGTGACCGGCGAAATCGACCATGCGGCGGCGCGAGTGGCCCTTGGCCACGTGGCCAAGCTCATGGGCGATGACCGAGGCGAGTTCGGGGGCGGTGACCGCGCCCGCGTCCAGACGGTCCAGAAACCCCCGGGTCAGGAATACCCGGCCGTCGGGGATGGCCAGACCGTTGACGATCGGCACCTCATAGACATGGGCCTGAATCCGCGGCAGGTCCATGGCGCGGGCCAGCCGGTCCAGATGTGGCGTCAGCCGCGGATCGGCAAGCGGCGTCGAACGCCGGTCCATTTCCCTGCGCAGCCGCCATGCGGAAAAAAACCACATGGCCATGGCATAGAGAACCAGCAAAAGCAGGGGCAGAAGCTTGATCATCCATCAAACATAGGCCCGCCGCGCCGGCGATCAACTGGCGATCAACCGGCAATCGGCCATAGATCCGTTATCCGACCTGTTGGCTGCGCTCTAGCCGTCCAGCATCTGGCGCTGACGCGCGCGGTAGCTAAGCCAGAACCACAGGCCGGCCGCCAGCACGGCGACCCCGGCGGCGATGCCGACGGTCGAGCCGGCGATCTCGGCCACGCGCTCGTAATTCGCGCCGACCTCGCGACCGATCAGCAGATAGGCCAGTACCCAGACCACATCGCCAAGAACCGTAGGCACCGCGAAACGCCCGAACGGATGGCGGGCCAGACCCGCGGCAAGGTTCATCCACGGCCCGAGCGGGCTGAGGATGTTGCGGCTGAGGAAGATCGCCCAGAACCCGCGCCGGGCCAGCGACATGCCGGCGCGGCGGACGGCCGCCTGCGTGCGGCGGCTGCGCGCGGCGATCCGGTCGCCGGCGATCCGCCCGGTCAGATAGCCGCAACCATCGCCCAGAAGCGCGCCCGCGATCCCGCAGAAGATCAGCAGCTCAAGCCCGATCCGGCCGGTGCCCGCAACCGCGCCCGCCGCCAGCATCACCAGCGAGGCCGGGATCGGCGCGCCAAAACAGGCCAGCGCGTTCGCCACGAACAGGATCAGCCCGCCATGATAGGGCAGCCATCCCAGCATTTCGTCGACGGTCATCCCAGCACCCGCATTGCATCGCTTAGACCCTCAAGCGTCAACGGCATCATTCGTTCCGCGAAAATCTCGCCTATCATATTGATTGAGCGGGTCATCGCCCAATTCTGCCGGGGAACCGGGTTCAGCCAGACGTGGTCGGGCCAGGTCTCGGTCGCGCGGCGCAGCCAGACCTCGCCGGATTCGGCGTTCCAGTGTTCGTTGGCGCCGCCCGGGACGGCGATCTCATAGGGCGACATGCTGGCGTCACCGACGAAGATCGCCTTCCAGTCGCGCCCGAAACGATGCAGCACGTCCCAGGTCGGCACGGTTTCGTTCCAACGCCGGCGATTGTCGCGCCAGACGGATTCGTAAAGGCAGTTGTGGAAATAGAACTGTTCCAGATTGCGGAACTCGGCCCGGGCTGCCGAAAACAGCTCATCCATCACCCGGATGTGGTCGTCCATGCTGCCCCCGACATCAAGAAACAGCAGCACCTTGACCGCGTTGCGCCGTTCCGGCCGGGTCTGCACGTCGATATAGCCGTGATCGGCGGTGGCGCGGATGGTGGCGTCCAGATCCAGCTCATCCGCCGCGCCGTGCCGCGCCCACGCCCGCAGACGTTTCAGCGCGACCTTGATGTTGCGGGTGCCAAGCTCGACCGTATCGTCGAAGTCACGGAACGCGCGCCGGTCCCAGACCTTGACCGCGCGGCGGTGGCGGCTTTCGTGTTGCCCGATGCGCACGCCCTCGGGGTTATAGCCATAGGCGCCGAAGGGCGAGGTGCCGGCGGTGCCGATCCACTTGCTGCCGCCCTGATGGCGCCCGGCCTGCTCGGCCAGCCGCTCACGCAGACGGTTCATCAGTGCCTCGAAACTGCCGGCGCTGGCGATGTCCGCCATTTCCTCGGGGGTGAGGATTTTTTCGGCCAGCTTCTCCAGCCACTCCGGCGGCAGGTCGACGGCGTTGATCAGCACCTCGAGAGGGATGGTTTCGACGCCCGCGAACGCCGCCTGGAACGCCCGGTCGAAACGGTCCAGATGGCGTTCGTCCTTGACCAGAACCGCGCGGGCGAAATGATAGAAACTGTCGGTATCGAAACCCGCGACGCCGGCTTTCATCCCGGCCATCAGATCGAGCCATTCCCGCAGCGATACCGGCACCCCCTGTTCCCGCAGCGAGACCAGAAAGGGGCGCAGCATGATCAGACCGCCATGCGATAGACTATAACCGCGATAAGCGTGACGGCGCCGAAGGCGAACCCGTGGGCCAGCGCATATTGCGCCACATCCATGCCGTTGCCGCCCGCGCGCCGCGCCCGCCAGAACCCGATCGCGGCACCCAAAGCGAAGATGATGATATAAAGCATGATGCGCCTTTCGTTCCGTGCCGGTCAGATAGCGCCGCCACCGGCAAAAGTCGACCCTGACCGAAGCCGGAATCGGCCCGGGGCGGGTTAAGATAGCGTGACTTCGAATCGCGCCCGCATATGCGACGGGGCGGGTTCGGGCGAAACCGGCGCGATTCAGGCGGCGATGCGTGCGCCGGCAGGGATCTCGCGCGTGATGGCGCCGTGGCCGGTCATGAATAGCCTCGAATGCCGATCCGGGGCCGGTCGCGCCTTGACCGTTTGCCGCGACCCGTCGCCGCAGGGGCACTCGTCGCAAAACGGGCGGCGCAGGGGCCCGCGGAAACCCCGATGTCGACCGCTTTACCGCTTGCCGGGGGTCCGGGGATCGGCGCCGGAACGCCGCCCCCGATCACACCCCCGATCACATCCCCGATCAATCCGGCACATCACCGGCCCTTGAACACGGGGCACGGGCACGTTACCTTGTTTTCAACTTGTTATCGGAGGGCGTGGATATGACGCCCAGGCGTCCTGCGGGTATGGACGCGTTCCCGAGCCCGGTAGAGCCGACCATCACCCGCGCATCCGAGCAGGGCGAGCTATACGCCGCCCTTGATCTCGGGACAAATAGTTGCCGGATGCTGATTGCCCGTCCTCAGGGCAGTCAGTTTCAGGTTGTGGACAGCTTTTCAAAGCCTGTCCAGTTGGGCCATGGGCTGGAAGCCTCTGGCCGGCTTTCGCGCATCTCGATGGCGCGCACGGTGCATGCCTTGCAGGTCTGTCGCCGCAAGATCGAAACACATAACGTCACTCGCATGCGTCTGGTTGCAACCGAGGCCTGCCGGCGCGCCCGCAACAGCCGCGATTTCATGCGCCTGATCCGGCGCGAGACCGGTCTGCCGCTGGAAATCATCGAGGCCGAGGAAGAGGCGCGGCTGGCCGTGATCTCCTGCGCGCCGCTGGTCAGCCTGCGGACCGAACAGCTTATGGTGGTCGACATCGGCGGCGGTTCGACCGAACTGGTCTGGATCGACCTGACCGAGGTCGAGCCGGCCGAAAGGCCGCGTTCGATCATGCGGCTGGCCGACAGTTTCCGTGATCCGCGGCCGGGCGCGGCGCGGGTGGTCGACTGGATCTCGGTGCCGCTGGGTGTCGCCACGCTGCGCGACCAGTTCGCGGATGTCGAGGACGATCAGGGCCGGTTCGCGCTGATGAGCTGGTATTTCGAGGAAAAGCTTGCCGATTTCGCGCCCTATTCCGCCGGCGCGCCGCCCGAGAATTTCCAGATCATCGGCACCTCGGGCACGGTGACCACGGTCGCGGCCAGCCATCTTGGGCTGAAACGCTATGACCGGACCAAGGTCGACGGGCTGACCATGACCAGCGACCAGATCGACCGGGTGATCCGCGACTATCTGATGCTGGGCCCCTCGGGGCGGCGCGCCGATCCCCGCATCGGGCGGGAACGCCATGCGCTGATCATGTCGGGCGCGGCGATCCTGCAAACGCTGATGCGGGTCTGGCCGACCAACCGGCTGTCGGTCGCCGACCGGGGCCTGCGCGAGGGGTTGCTTTATGCGCAGATGGCGCGCGATGGCGTGCTGGAATCCGACGGGTTGAACGGGGTGGCGTGATGACGGGCGAAAAGAAGTCCGGGGAAAAGAAGTCGTCCGGGCGCGGACAGCGCGATCTGCGGGTCCGGGTCAAGACCGCCAAGGGCCGCAAGCTGTCCAGCACGCTGTGGCTGGAGCGGCAGTTGAACGACCCTTATGTCGCCCGCGCCAAGCGCGAGGGCTTTCGCGGCCGCGCCGCCTTCAAGATACTGGAACTGGACGATAAATACCACTTTCTCGTGCCGGGCGCCCGGGTCGTCGATCTGGGCTGCGCGCCGGGCGGCTGGTGTCAGGTCGCGGTGGCGCGCGTGAATGCGCTTGGCGAGAAATCCGGCAAGAAGGTCGGCCGGGTGCTGGGCGTGGACCTGCAAGAGGTCGATCCGATTGCCGGGGCCGAGATCCATCAGCTTGATTTTCTGGACGAAGGTGCCGACGACAAGGTCAAGGCATGGCTCGGTGGCCGTGCCGATGTGGTGATGTCGGACATGGCCGCGGCCGCAAGCGGGCACAAGGGCACCGACCATCTGCGCATCGTGGCGCTGGTCGAGGCGGCGGCGGCATTCGCCTTTGACGTGCTGGAAGAGGGCGGCACTTTCGTCGCCAAGGTTCTGGCCGGCGGTGCCGAGAACGAGATGCAGGCGATCCTGAAGCGCAATTTCGCCAAGGTCGCCAATGTGAAACCGCCCGCGAGCCGCAGCGATTCATCGGAAAAATTCGTGGTTGCGCAGGGGTTTCGGGGCCGATCACCCGATGATGGCGACGGGTCGGTCGAGGATGGCGACGGGACCGGAGCCTAAAGCCGGATCGCGGTTTCCTCTTTGCCGGTGCGGATCACCATCATGGTGGTGAAGCGCGCGACATTGGTCTGGGTGCGGAACAGCCGGTCGCAAAGCGCGTCGAATTCCTCCATGTCGCTGAGCCGCAGAAACAGCACCACATCGGGCTCGCCGGTCACGGCATAGGCTTGGGCGACGGCTTCCTCACGCGTGGCGAGGTCCAGGAACCGCCGCATGTGCTGGTCGCTGTGCGCCTTCAGTTCGACCGTCACCACCGCCTTCAGCACCCGGCCGGCGCGGGCCGGGTTCAGCACCGCCACAATCCGTTCGATGATGCCCGCGCCGCGCAGCCGGCGCACCCGGCGCAGGCAGGTCGAGGGCGACAGCCCGACCGCATCGGCCAGATCGGCGTTGGTGCGCGCGGCATCCTGCTGCATCAGGTTCAGGATCTTGCGGTCGATGCGGTCCATGGGCGGCCTTTCGGTTTGCAATAATATTGCACAAAACCGCAATCTTTGACCACAACCGTCACGCCACCCGTGCCAGAAAGGAGCCGTCAAGAAGGGAATCATACCATGGCTCGGTTGCAGGCGTTCAGGCGCAAGACGGCGGATCTGCTGGTCATCTACTGGGAACTGGCGCGGCTGATCGTGCCGATTACGCTGGCCGCCGAAGCCCTGTCGCGCGCCGGGGTGATCAAGGCGATCGCCCCCGCCTTCGCGCCGGTCATGTCCTTCTATGGGCTGCCGCCCGAACTGGGGCTGGCCTGGCTGACCGGGATGCTGGTCGGCATCTGGGGGGCGTTGCCGCTGATCTTCACGCTGGTGCCGGTATCCGAACTGACCACCGCCGACATCACCGTTTTCTCGGCGCTGCTGCTGTTCACCCACGCCCTGCCGATCGAGCAGGGCATCCTGCGCCGCGCCGGGGCGGCGATGATCGCCAGCACGGCGATCCGGGTGCTGGGCGGCCTTGTCTATGCCGCGATCCTGCACCGGATCAGCCTGACGACGGGCTGGCTCGACGGCCCGATCCAGGCGGTCTGGACGCCGATGGCGGCCAGCCAGGACTGGCCGGGCTTTCTGTGGTCGCTGGCCCAGATGATGCTGTGGATGCTGGTCATCCTGCTGGCGCTTGGCTGGGGCGTCGCGGCCTTGGAGGCGACGGGGACGATGGCGGCGATGAACCGGGCGATCGACCCGGTGCTGCGGCTTGCCGGCATCCGGGGCGAGGCGCGGCAATTCGCGGTGATCGGCACGCTTCTGGGCATCGCCTATGGCGGCGGGCTGATGATCCGCGAGGCGCAAAGCGGCCGCATCACGCCGCGCCAGATTCTCGCCGCCTGCATCTTCATGGGGTTCGCCCATGGCATGATCGAGGATACCGCCGTGGTCATGGCCATCGGCGCCGATGGCTGGGCGATGATCCCGGGGCGGCTGATCTTTGCCATCGTGGCGACGGCGGCGATCATGCGGCTGATCCGGGCGGTCCCCGACCGCTGGTTCCACGGCCTGCTGTTCGTCGGGCCCGCGCCCGCGACGGCCGGGGCCGGGCGCCAGCCGGGGTAGGCGCACGCGCCACACCGGCACGCCCGACCCGGCTCGTCCTACCCGGCCGTCCGGTTTTCTGCTGCTTTTGCGCTGCCTCTGGCCGCCGGCGCGTTCAGCCCGCGGCCACCGGCTGCCAGTCCTGCATCCGGCCGCGAAACCAGATGCGTTGCGATTTCGCGTATTGGCGGGTGGCGATGACGGCACGCTCGATCGCCGCGTCAAGCGTCGTCTCGCCGCGCAGATGCGCGGCCAGTTCCGGGGCGCCGATGGCGCGGATCCATTGCGCGCCCGGCTGCCAATGGGGCAGGGCGGCGCGGACCTCGTCCAGCGCACCCGCCGCCATCATCAGGGCGAAACGGCGGGCGATGCGGTCGGCCAGCCAATCCCGGTCGGCGGTGATCAGCAGCCGCAGCGCGCTTTCCGGTGGCACCAGCGGCGCCGGGGTCTCTGCCTGCCAGTCGGCAAGCCCGCGTCCGGTGGCGCGCAGCACCTCCCACGCGCGCTGAACGCGGGCGGGGTTGCAAAGGTCGATACCGGCCGCGGTGCGGGGGTCCAGCCCCGCGACCATGCGCGCCAGCCCGTCGGGTTCGGCCAGAAGCGCATCGCCGGCAATTCGGATCTCGGGCGGGACCGGGGGAATTACCGCAAGCCCGCGCGTCAGCGCGGTCAGATAAAGCCCGGTGCCGCCGATGATGATCGGTCGCGGACCGCCCCGGGCGGCGGCGCGCAGGATCGCCGCCACCTCGGCCAGCCAGTCGCCGACCGAATAGCTGCGGCCGGGCGCGACATGGCCGTAAAGCGCATGCGGCGCGGCGCCCTCATCGGCGGCCGAGGGGCGCGCGGTCAGCACCCGCCAGCACGACCAGACCTGAAGCGCATCGGCATTCACCACCACCCCGCCGCGGGTCTGCGCGATACGCAGCGCCAGCGCCGATTTGCCGCTGGCCGTGGGGCCGGCGATCAGGACCGGGCGGTCGTCCGGCAGGTCGCTGAGTGACGCAAGGGCAGGATCACGCATCAGATCAATCCAGCGGTTGAAACCAACCCGCTTTTGCGACATTTTGCCCGGCGATGACAGCCTGGCACGACAACTGGCACGACAAGGGGAACCCGATGACAACCAAGGAAGGGACCGCCCCGACCAGCTACCAGCGCGTAATGCTCAAGATTTCGGGCGAGGCGCTGATGGGGGACCAAGGCTACGGGCTGCATCCGCCCACCGTCGCGCGCATCGCCGATGAGGTCGAATCGGTCCACAAGCTGGGCGTCGAGGTCTGCATGGTGATCGGCGGCGGCAACATCTTTCGCGGGTTGCAAGGCAGCGCCCAGGGGATGGAGCGGACGACGGCCGATTACATGGGGATGCTGGCCACGGTGATGAACGCGCTGGCCATGCAATCAGCGCTGGAGGCCAAGGGCATCCATACCCGGGTGATCAGCGCCATCCGCATGGACGAGGTGGCCGAGCCCTATATCCGCCGCCGCGCCGTCCGGCACCTTGAGAAAAAGCGCGTGATCATCTTCGCCGCCGGTACCGGCAACCCCTATTTCACCACCGACACCGCCGCCACGCTGCGCGCCAATGAGATGAACTGCGAGGCCATCTTCAAGGGCACCAAGGTCGATGGGGTCTATGACAAGGACCCGAAGAAATTCCCCGACGCCAAACGCTATGAGAACGTGACCTATGACGAGGTGCTGCAAAAGCATCTGGGGGTGATGGACGCCTCGGCCATCGCGCTCGCGCGGGACAACGGCCTGCCGATCATCGTGTTTTCGCTGGATGAACCGGGCGGCTTCCGGGGTATTCTGGAAGGCCGTGGCACCAGTACGCAGGTTCACGGCTGATCCCCCCGCTGATCCCCTGCGGCCGCCCGCGCCCGACGCGCGACCGGATGGCGGCATCCGGGGCGCGAAAAGCGGCCGGGGGATGACTGCCGGCGCGCGGCGCCGGGCGCATCGCCTGCAACCGACATCGAACGTGTGAAACCGGCATCACGAACCGGCGTCCGGCCGCATGGGACGCGGCAAATGCTTTGCCAAGCCATCGCATTGCAGGTAC
The DNA here is from genome assembly GCF_042680785.1 of Paracoccus pacificus. NCBI lineage: Bacteria > Pseudomonadati > Pseudomonadota > Alphaproteobacteria > Rhodobacterales > Paracoccaceae > Paracoccus > Paracoccus pacificus. The sequence continues at coordinate 101,824 of NZ_JBHUEN010000013.1, read as the reverse complement.
AACGAAACGAAAGACAAAACGACAGGCAAGACACGATGGCAGATGAGATTGAAGTCGATACCGACGACCTTGAGCGTCGGATGAAAGGCGCAATGGAAAGCCTGCGCCACGAATTCGGCAGCCTGCGCACCGGGCGTGCGTCGGCGACCATGGTCGAGCCGATCATGGTCGATGCCTATGGCAGCCCGACCCCGATCAACCAGATCGGCACCGTGAACGTGCCCGAGCCGCGCATGGTCACCATCAACATCTGGGACAAGGGTCTGGTGGGCAAAGCCGAAAAGGCGATCCGGGAAAGCGGCCTGGGCATCAACCCGCAACTGAACGGCACCATCATCATGCTGCCGATCCCCGAATTGAACGAGGAACGGCGCCGCGAGCTGACCAAGGTCGCCGCGCAATATGCCGAACATGCCCGCGTCGCGATTCGCAACGTTCGCCGGGACGGCATGGATCAGGTCAAGAAGGCCAAATCCGCCGGCATGGCCGAGGATGACCAGAAGTTCTGGGAAAGCGCCGTGCAGGATCTGACCGACAAGATGATCGCCGAGGTCGACAAGGCGCTTGAGGCCAAGCAGGCCGAGATCATGCAGGTGTGATGCCATGGCCGAACCCCTGCCGCGCCCCGAACTCGCCGCGCCCGCACCCGGCGCCGTCATCCCCGGCACGCCCGGACGCCCGCGCCATGTCGCCATCATCATGGACGGCAACGGCCGCTGGGCCACCAACCGCGGCTGGCCGCGCCTTGTCGGCCACCGCAAGGGCGCCGAGCGTGTCAAGCAGATCGTCAGCGCCTGTCCCGACATGGGTGTCGACTGGCTGACGCTATATGCGTTCTCGACCGAGAACTGGAAACGCACGACCGAGGAAGTGCTTGGTCTCATGGGCATATTCGCCCGCTATATCGAGCGCGAGGCCGGGCGCATGTCGGCCGAGGGCGTGCGCATGCGCTTTATCGGCGAGCGTGAGAAGCTGAACCCGAAGCTGCGCGGGCTGATGGACAAGATCGAGATCACCACCTCGGGCAACACAAGGCTGAACTTGACGGTCGGAATCAACTATGGCGGTCGCGATGAAATCGTCCGCGCCGCCGTCCGCATGGCCGAAAAGGTCCGCCGGGGCGAGCTTGGTCAGGATCAATGCGACAGCGCCGCTTTTGCCGGCTGTCTGGACACGGCCGGGCATCCCGACCCGGATCTGGTCATCCGCACCTCGGGCGAGACCCGGGTCTCGAACTTTCTGCCGTGGCAGGCAGCCTATGCCGAATATGAATTCACGCCCACGCTGTGGCCGGATTTCTCGCCCGCGCATCTGGCCGAGATTCTGGACCGCTTCGGCAACCGTGACCGGCGTTTCGGCGGCGTATGACGTCAGGCAACCGATCCGGGACCGAAGGACGGGGCAGATGGGCCGATCTTGGGGTCCGTGTAACCTCGGCCGCGGTGCTGATCGTCATTGCCGTCATTCTGGCGTGGTCGTCGGGGATCTGGCTGCGGCTTGGGGTTTCGGTCCTGACCGGCACGATGATCTGGGAACTGGCGCGGATGACCGCGTGGAGCCACCCCGAGTTTCACACCGTCCTGTCCGGTGAATGGCGGCCGCTGATCACCGGGATTCTGGCGGCGCTGATGACATTTCTGGCGCTGACGATCGATTCAAACTGGGCCGTGCTTTTGCTAGGGATACCGGCATTCGCGGGCATGCTGGGCGCGCGAAACGACCTGAAGCCGGCCTTCGTGCTGTTCGCCGTCGCCATGGGGCTGGGCGGATACGGGCTGGTCCTGCTGCTTGAGGCCAAGGGCTTCGCCGTCGTCGGCTGGATCGTCGGCTGCGTGATCCTGTCCGACGTGGCGGGCTATTTCGCCGGCAAGCAGTTCGGCGGCCCCAAGTTCTGGCCGGCGATCAGCCCCAAGAAAACATGGTCGGGCACCGTCGCGGGCTGGCTCGCCGCTGCGCTTTACGGGCTGGTTCTGGTGGTGGCGGGCCATGCCGGGCCGCTGTTGATCCTGCTGTCGCCGCTGGTCGCTTTCGCCGGGCAGATGGGCGACATCGCGGAAAGCTGGCTCAAGCGACGGACCGGCGTCAAGGACAGCTCGAACCTGATCCCGGGGCATGGCGGCGTCATGGACCGCTTTGATGCGATGACCGGCGCGATCCTTGCCGCGTTGCTGATATGGCTGCTAAGCGGTCTGCCGCAGATCGGGACCGGGGGCTAGCGGATGCGCAGCGTGACCGTGCTTGGCGCGACCGGATCGGTCGGCGAAAACACATTCGATCTGTTGATGCGGGCGGGCGGGCCGGAGGCGTTCGAGACCGTCGCGCTGACCGGGGGCCGGAATGTCGCGCGTCTGGCCGAAATGGCCCGCGCCCTGCGGGCAAAAGCCGCTGTGATCGCGGATGAGGCGCTTTTGGCGGATCTGCGCGAGGCCCTGGCCGGCACCGATACCGTCGCCATGTCGGGCGCGGGCGCGGTGGCCGAGGCGGGCGCGATGCCGGCCGGCTGGGTCATGTCGGCCATCGTCGGCGCGGCCGGTCTGGCGCCGGGACTGGCGGCGGTGGAACGCGGCGCGACACTGGCGCTGGCCAACAAGGAAACGCTTGTCGCGGCCGGCCCGCTGATCATGCGGGCGGCACGCCGCGCCGGCGCCACGATCCTGCCGGTCGACAGCGAGCATTCGGCGATATTTCAGCTGCTTGGCCCCGAAAAGCCCGATTCCGTCAGCCATGTCACCATAACCGCATCCGGCGGCGCGTTTCGCGACTGGCCCATCGAAAAGCTGGCGACGGCCACGGTGGAACAAGCCTCGTCGCATCCGAACTGGGCCATGGGGCAGCGGATCACCATCGACAGCGCCTCAATGTTCAATAAGGCAATGGAAGTCATTGAGGCTGTCGAGTTTTTTGGCCTTACCTCAGATGAAATCGAGGTTCTGGTGCACCCCGAATCCCTGGTTCATGCGCTGGTCACCCATCGCGACGGCGGCACAATCGCCCATCTGGGCGCGCCGGATATGCGCCACGCGATCGGCTATGCGCTGAACTGGCCAAAGCGGTTGCCGCTGCCGGTTCAGCGCCTCGATCTCGCCGCGGCGGGCAGGCTGTCGTTTTACCTCCCCGACGAGGCCCGCTGGCCCGCGCTGCGGCTGGCGCGCGAGGTGATCGACGCGGGCGGGATGGCGGGGGCGGTGTTCAATTCTGCGAAAGAAGCGGCGCTGGACGCCTTTATCGCCGGAAGCATCCGTTTTACAGACATGGCGCCGGTGGTCGAAAACGCGCTGGCGCAGATGGCGGGACAGCCGGGATTCGCACGCGATCCCGACAGCCTTGCCACGGTGATGGACTGGGACGGCGCCGGGCGCCGCGCCGCGCTTCGGGCGACAAGGGAATTTGCATGATCGACTGGCTGCCTGATTTCGGATCCACCCTGTGGACCTTGCTTGCCTTTGTGGTGGCGCTTTCGGTGGTCGTGACCGTGCACGAATTCGGCCATTACATCGTCGGTCGGTGGAGCGGCATCAGAGCCGAGGTGTTTTCGGTCGGTTTCGGCCCGCGGCTTTTTGCCGTGCGCGACCGGCGCGGCACGCTCTGGCAGGTCGCGGCCATTCCCTTGGGCGGCTATGTGAAATTCGCCGGGGACGCGAACGCGGCCTCGATGGGCAGCCGCACCGATGGCATGTCCGCGCGCCAGCGCAGCGAAACGATGGAGGGCGCAGGGCTTTGGGCGCGCTTCGCCACCGTGGCGGCGGGGCCGGTTTTCAACTTCATCCTGTCGGTGCTGATCTTCGGCGGTGTCGCGATGTTCGGCGGTATCGCTGTCGATCAGGTCCGGGTGGGCAGCGTCCTGAACGCGCCGCCCGGGGTCCCGAACGAGTTGCGCGCGGGCGACGAAATTCTGGCCGTCGGCGGGCAGGTGACCCCCGATTGGAGCGCCTTTTTCAAATTGCCCCAGACGCTTAACCCCGGCCCGCAGGATTGGCTGGTCCTGCGCGACGGGGCGCGGACGACCGTGCGCGGTCCCGACCCGTCGCCGGCCCGCATCGGCAATGTCGGCCCGGGTTCGGCGGCGGATGACGCGGGGATCCTTGCGGGCGACGTGGTGCTGTCGGTCGACGGCACCCCGGTCAGCCGCTTTGCCGATCTGCGCGAGCGCGTGGGCGCGGCCGAGGGCGCGCCGATCGCGCTGCGGATCTGGCGCGACGGCACGGGCGAGGTCGCGCTGACGGTCGCGGCGCGGGAAACCGATGTTCCGAACCCGGGCGGCGGGTTTTCAAAGCGCTGGCTGTTGGGCGTGACCGGGGGCGAGGGCTATTTCACCCCCGCGACCCGGATGGCCGGTCCGGTCGAGGCGCTGCAACTGGGCGTGACGCAGGTCTGGGACGTGATCGTGCAGTCGCTCAGCGGGTTGTGGGCGATGGTGACGGGGGCGATCGACAGTTGCAACCTGCGCGGCGCGATCACCATCGCCGACACGACCGGGGCGGCCGCCAGCGCGGGCTTGCAGACCTTCATATGGTGGATCGGGATGCTGTCGACCGCCATCGGTTTTCTGAACCTGCTGCCGATACCGGTGCTGGACGGCGGCCATCTGGCGCTTTACCTTTTCGAGGGCGTCGCACGTCGTCCGCCCAGCCCGCAGGTCGTCAACGTGCTGTCTTTCATGGGCATGGCGCTGGTCATCGGACTGATGCTTTTTGGCCTAACCAACGACATTATCTGCCCCTGATAACGCTTGTTCTTTTGACATTCGCGCCGCCTTTTGCTTTAGGTCTTCGATAAAGCGGTCGGGATAAACCACTACCGCGCAGCCGGGCGTCGAGAGGGGCGGGACAATGACAAGATCAAATGGGCGGGCGCGTGGCCCCGCTGCCGGGAATCGGCGTTCCAGCAGAACGGGTTTGGGACGCGCGGCGGCGCTTGTGACCGCGATCAGCCTTGCGGTTCCGGTCGGGTTCGTCCCGGCGCCGGCCGCGGCCTTTGTCTTTAATTCGATCCGAATCGAGGGCAATCAGCGGATCGAGCCGCAGACGATCATCTCTTACGCCAATATTCCGCGCGGTGCCCAGGTCTCGGCCGGTCAGGTGAACGACGCGGTGCAGCGGTTGCAGAACTCGGGCCTGTTCGAGACGGTCGAGATCATCCCGCAGGGCTCGACCCTTGTGATCCGCGTATCGGAATACCCCACCATCAACGTGATCAGCATCGAGGGCAACCGTCGCATCAAGGACGAACAGTTAAGCTCGGTCATCAAATCGCAGGCGAACCGGGTGTTTTCGCCCGCGACCGCCGAATCCGATGCCGAGGAAATGGCCAAGGTCTATGCCTCGCAGGGGCGTCTGGCCGCGCGCATCGACCCCAAGGTCATCCGCCGTGCCAATAACCGCGTCGATCTGGTGTTCGAGGTCCGCGAAGGCGACGTGACCGAGATCGAGCGCATCACATTTACCGGCAACCGCACCTTTTCGGACCGCCGCCTGCGGCAGGTGCTGGAAACCAAGCAGGCCGGGCTGCTGCGCGCCTTCATCAAACGCGACACCTATCTGCCCGACCGCATCGGTCTGGACGAACGGCTGCTGACCGATTTCTACCGTTCGCGCGGCTATGCCGATTTCAAGGTTCAGGGGATCGCCCCCGAAATCGCGCGCGAGCGGGATGCGTTCTTCATCACCTTCAACATTCAGGAAGGCCCGCGCTATACCTTTGGCAACGTCAATGTGATCAGCGAGATTCCGGGCGTTGATGCGGCGCCGTTCTCGGCCCAGAACCGGGTGCGCCCGGGGCAGGTCTATAACCCCACGGATATCGACAACTCGATCCGGCGGATGGAGTCGGTGGCGATCCAGCAGGGCCAGAATTTCGTCAATATCGAGCCGCGTATCACCCGCAACCTGCGCAACCAGACGCTGGACCTGACCTTCGCGCTGACCCGCGGGCCGCGCATCTTCGTGGAACGGATCGACATCGAGGGCAACACGACCACGCTGGACGAGGTGATCCGCCGCCAGTTCAACACGGTCGAAGGCGACCCCTTCAACCCGCGCGAGATCCGCAACGCCGCCGAACGTGTCCGGGCGCTGGGGTATTTCTCGGATGCGCAGGTGCAAAGCCGCGAAGGCTCGACCCCGCAGCAGGTCATCGTCGACGTCAACGTCGAGGAACAGCCGACCGGCAGCCTGACCTTTGGGGTCAGCTATGGCGCCAACACCGGCGCCGGCTTCAACGCGGCATTGTCGGAACAGAACTTCCTTGGTCGCGGCCAGCAGGTGCAACTGTCGTTCTCGACCGGCAGGGACAACCAGAACTCGTCCTTCACCTTCGTCGAGCCCTATTTCCTCGGACGCGATCTGAAGGCCAAATTCTCGACCTGGTACATCACCACCGACCGCCAGAACGCCGAATACAACACCCGGTCCGCGGGGATCTCGCCGGCGCTGGAATTCCCGGTGTCGCAGAACGGCCGGCTGGAGCTGCGCTATAAGCTGTCCAAGGATACGCTGTTCGATGTGGACCCGATCCATACCGATCCGGAAGACGGCAAGCTGGTCGGCTCGTCCCCGATCCTGAAGCGGGAAGAGGGGTCGCGCTGGACCAGTGCGCTTGGGTATTCCTATACCTATGACACCCGCATCACGAAACTCGACCCCGAAACCAACTATGTCCTGCGCTGGTCGCAGGATTTCGCGGGCGTCGGCGGCGATGTCAAATCGGTAACCTCGTCGCTGTTCGCAGGCGTCGAAAGCACCGCGTGGCGCCCCGAGGTCACCCTGACCGGTCAGTTCGAGGCCGGGGCGATCCACATGCTGAGCAACCAGAAAAGCCGTGTGACGGACCGTTTCAAGGGCGCGGCGAAGATTCGCGGCTTTGCGCCCGGCGGCATGGGGCCGCGCGATCTGGCGGCGCCGAACAAGGACGTTCTGGGCGGCAACTTCTTCTGGGTGGCGCGGGCCGAGGCACGTTTCCCCATCGGTCTGCCCGAGGAATACGGGATTCAGGGCGGCCTGTTCGCCGATATCGGCTCGGTCTGGGGTCTGGACGACCGCGACGGTGCGAACGGTGTTCAGGTGGACGATCGCATGCATGTCCGGGCTACCGTCGGTGTATCCATGTTCTGGGATACGCCCATCGGGCCGTTGCGGTTCAACCTGTCCAAGGCGCTGAAGAAGGAAGATTATGACAAGGCGCAAAGCTTCGATCTCACCATCCAAAGCTCTTTCTAGGGCGGGGCTGGTCGCTGCGGCGGTCATGGTGCTGTCGGGGGCGGCATTCGCCCAGCAAGCCGAGCAGCCGGGCACCGCTACGCCCGAGCTTGGCCTGACGCGCGGCCTGATCGGGCAGGCGCCCGCGTCGGATTTCAGCCAGCCGGTGATCATGTCGGCGCTGCTGACCGTCGATCAAGAGGCGCTTTACGCGGAATCGGCCTGGGGCAAGCGGGTCAAGCGCGAGCTGGAGGAGCAGACCCGCACGATCTCGGACGAGAACGAGCGGATCGTGCGCCAGCTTGCCGCCGAGGAACGCGACCTGACCGAGGCGCGCCAGACGCTTTCGCCGCAGGAATTCCGCAAGCGCGCCGATACCTTCGACACCCGCGTGCAAGAGGTGCGGCGCGAGCGTGACCAGCGTTCGGCAGATCTGTCGCGGCTGGCGGATGCGGAACATGCCGCCTTTCTGAACGCCGCGCTTCCGCTGTTCAGCGTGCTGATGCGGGAACGCGGCGCCTTGGCGATCATGGATCGCCGCACGGTCTTTCTGGCGGCGGATTCGCTCGACGTCACGGCGGATATGATCGCGCGGATCGACAAGTCGCTGGGCGATGGCGCGGGCAGGGCGGTCGTGCCGCCACGAACCGATCCCGCCCCGCCGCCCGATGCCGCGCAGCAACCACAGCCCGCGCAAACCGACGGCGATCACAGCGATGCGGTAAATGGTTCGGCGCCGGGCGCGGCCGCGTCCCCGGTAACGCCGCCGCCCCAATAGCCGGCTGACGGGCGCCCCACCACAGCAGCGGAAACGCGGTTTTCCGGGTGCTATAGCCGCGCCAGCCGCTCGGTCAGCAGATCGAAGAACCCGGCCCGGTCCACGTCGCGCATGAACAGCGCATTTGGGGCCCGGTCGGTCACGCCCCACCAATCGGCGACGGTCATGCCGAGCGTATAGCGGCCCTCGGTCTCGATCTCGACATTGATCCTGCGCCCCGAGAAAAGCCCGGGCCGGATCAGCCATGCGATCGTGCAGGGATCGTGCAGGGGCGCGCCCTCGGCGCCGTATTTCGCCCGGTCATAGCGTTCGAAAAAGCCGGTCCAGGACACCACGGCGCGGGCGACCGGGGTATCTATCGCCGCCATCCGGTCCAGCCAGTCCTGGCTGGTCAGTGCGCGGTGGGTCACGTCAAGCGGCATCACCACCAGATCGACCCCCGCATCGAAAACGATCTGCGCGGCCTCGGGGTCGACATAGATGTTGAATTCGGCGGCCGGGGTGACGTTGCCGACCTCGAAATAGGCTCCGCCCATCAACACGATCTGCCGCACGCGGGGGATGATGTCGGGGGCGCGCTGAAATGCCGCGGCGATATTGGTCAGCGGCCCGATCGGGACCAGCGTGATGCTGCCCTCGGGTTCGCGCCGCAGCGTGTCGATGATGAAATCTACCGCATGACCTTGGGCCAGAGGCATCGTCGGCGCGGGCAGTTCGATACCGTCCAGACCGGTTTCGCCATGCACATATTCGGCCGTGGTCAGCGGCCGGAACAAGGGCGCATCGCAACCGGCATAGATCGGCAGATCGGGCCGCCCGGCGAGTTCGCAGATCTTCTGGGCGTTTCGCACGGTATGGGCAAGCGGCACGTTACCGGCCACGACGGTCAGGGCCAGAACCTCGATCTCGGGGCTCGCCAACGCCAGCAGGATCGCGACCGCATCATCCTGCCCGGGGTCTGTATCTATGATGACGCGGGTTTTTTCCACCGGATCCGTCCTTTTCAGCCCATGGCCCGGATGCTGCCCCAGCGGCGCGGGCTTGTCCACGGGCCCGTCGCGGAAAGCCGTCGCGGAAAGCAGTCGTGGAAAGCAGCCGGTAGGGGCCGGCTGGCAAAGGGTTGACGATATGGTCAACTCGTCGCATTGGCGCGGCCGCCAAAACCGTATAAGGTCCCTTGACGAAAAGAGGTGCCAATGATCGCAGAACTGGGCCATTTCGCGTTGATCCTCGCGCTGGCTGTGGCGTTGTTCCAGACCGTCGTGCCATTCGTGGGCGCGCAGTTGAACGATTCCCGCTGGATGGAGACGGCGCGCCCCGCCGCCGTCGCGCAATTCGGGCTGATCGGGCTGGCGTTCGCGGCCCTGACCCACGCATTCGTGACCTCGGATTTTTCGGTCGCGCTGGTCTATCAGAACAGCCACACCGCCAAGCCGCTGCTTTACAAGTTCACCGGCGTCTGGGGGAACCACGAAGGTTCGATGCTGCTTTGGGTGCTGATCCTTTCGCTGTTCGGCGCGGCCGCGGCGGTGTTCGGAACCAACCTGCCGCCACGTCTGCGGGCGCGGGTCCTTGCGATTCAGGGGGCGATCGGGGTGGCGTTCCTGGCCTTCATCCTGCTGACCTCGAACCCGTTCATCCGGCTGGTTGACGCGCCGTTCAACGGGCAGGATCTGAACCCGCTGTTGCAGGACCCCGGGCTCGCCTTTCACCCGCCGTTTCTTTATCTCGGCTATGTCGGGCTGAGCATGGCGTTTTCCTTTGCCGTCGCCGCCCTGATCGAGGGCCGGGTCGATGCCGCTTGGGGGCGCTGGGTGCGGCCGTGGACGCTGACGGCATGGATGTTTCTGACCATCGGCATCGCCATGGGGTCGTGGTGGGCCTATTACGAACTCGGCTGGGGCGGTTTCTGGTTCTGGGATCCGGTCGAGAACGCCAGCTTCATGCCGTGGCTTCTGACCACCGCGCTTTTGCATTCTGCGATCGTGGTCGAAAAGCGCGAGGCGCTGAAAAGTTGGACCATATTGCTGGCCATACTTGGTTTCGGCTTTTCGCTGATGGGCACGTTCATCGTGCGGTCGGGGGTGCTGACCTCGGTCCATTCCTTCGCCAACGATCCCAAACGCGGCATCTTCATTCTGGGCATCCTCGCCGTTTTCGTCGGCGGTGCGCTGACGCTTTATGCGGCGCGCGCAAGCACCATGCAGGCGCGCGGATTGTTCCAGCCGGTCAGCCGCGAAGGCGCGCTGATCCTGAACAACGTCGCACTTGCCGTATCGGCCTTTGTGGTTTTCATCGGGACCGTCTGGCCCCTGGTCGCGGAAATGATCTGGGGCCGCACGCTTTCGGTGGGTGAGCCGTTTTTCAACAAGGCCTTCCCGCCCTTCATGATCGCGCTGGCGCTGATCCTGCCGATCGGGGTGATCCTGCCATGGAAGCGCGGCAAGCTTTCGCGCGTCATCCGCCCGTTGCGCCCGGCCATGATCTTTACCGCGGCGGTTGGGGTTCTGGTCTATGCGGTTTCCACCGGCAATTCGGCGCTGGCGGTGATCGGCGCCGGTCTGGGAAGCTGGCTTGTCGCGGGCTCGGTCGTCGATCTTTGGCAGCGCACCGGCTCGGGCGGGTTTTCGCGGCTCAGCCGCCTGCCGCGCGCCGATTGGGGCCGGGTTCTGGCCCATGGCGGCCTTGGCGTAACCTTCATCGGTATCTCGCTGATGCTGGCGTGGCAGGTCGAGGATATCCGGGTCGCGAAAGAGGGCGATTCCTTCGACGTCGCCGGCTATAGCCTGACGCTTGCCAAGGTCGATAAGATCGAGGGCCCGAACTATATCTCGCAGACGGCGACCATCGAGGTCGCAAAGGACGGGCGTCCGCTGGCCACGCTGTACCCGGAAAAGCGGATCTATCCGGTGCAGGGCATGCCAACGACCGAGGCGGCGATCCTGAACGGCGTATGGCGCGACATCTATCTGGTGATCGGCGACCCGCAGGCGGACGGTGGCTGGGCGGTGCGCAGCTATGTCAAACCGTTCGCGAACTGGATCTGGGCCGGGGCGCTGCTGATGGCGCTTGGCGGGTTGACCAGCCTGAGCGACCGGCGCTATCGCGTCGCCGCCGGGGCGGCGCGGCGCAGCCGTGCGCAGATGGCGCCGGCGGAATGAAGGCGCTTTGCCTGCTGTTCTGCCTGTGCGTGCTGCTGGCGTTTCCGGCGGGCGCGGTGCAGCCCGATGAGGTGCTGGCCGATCCGGCGCTGGAGGCGCGGGCGCGCGACATCTCGAAACTGCTGCGCTGTCCGGTCTGTCAGGGCGAAACCATCGACGAATCGAGCGCCCCGGTCGCCCGCGACCTGCGGCTTTACGTCCGAGAGCGGCTGACGGCGGGGGACAGCGATCAGGCGGTCATTCAGGCGGTGACCGACCGGTTCGGCGAATTCGTCCTGTTCCAGCCCCGCGCGCGCGGGATCAACCTGATCCTGTGGCTCGCCGGGCCGATCATGGCAGTTCTGGGCGTGCTGCTGGCCATCGTCTATCTGCGCGGCCGCCGCCCCGATCGTGCAAGGCCAGAGCCGCGCGGCCCGCCTTTAAGCGCCGAGGAAAAGGCGCGGCTTGGCGAAATCATGCGCGACTGACGTGGTGTCGCGCTTGGTTGCCGCGTTTGGGCGGCCTAACATCGCGGTGATTTCAGCATGGAAACCGCAATGCAAACCATCACCCGCACGCTGGCAAACGGCATCGCCACCATCACCCTGAACCGGCCCGAGGTCATGAATGCGCTGAACAGCGCCATGCGTGCCGAACTGGCCGAGGTTCTGGCGAACCCGGGCGAGGGCGCGCGGGTCGTCGTGCTGACCGGCACAGGCCGGGCGTTCTGCTCGGGGCAGGATCTGACCGACGCAAGCGCGGGTCTGGACGTCGAGGGCACGCTGCGGCGCGAATATGAACCGATGCTGCGGGCGCTGGTGAACTGTCCCGCGCCGGTTATCGCGGCGGTGAACGGCGTCGCGGCCGGCGCGGGGGCCAATCTGGCGCTTTTGGCCGATGTGGTGATCGCCGCCGAAAGCGCCAGTTTCGTGCAGGCGTTCACCCGTATCGGGCTGATACCGGACGCGGGTGGCACCTGGATGATCCCCCGGCTGATCGGTCAGGCGCGTGCCATGGGGGCGATGCTGTTTGCCGATCCGATCACCGCCCGGCAGGCGGCCGACTGGGGGATGATCTATGAAGCCGTCCCTGACGATGCCTTCGTGACCCGGGTGGCGGCGCGCGCGGATGCGCTGGCACAAGGGCCGACCCGGTCCTATCTGAACATCCGCAAGGCGCTGCGGGCATCCGCGACCAATGATCTTGACGCGCAACTGGCGCTTGAGGCGCGGTTGCAGGGCGAATGTGGCAACAGCAAGGATTTCGCCGAGGGTGTCGCCGCATTTCTGGGCAAGCGCCGGCCGCAATTCACCGGCAGTTAGGCCGGGCCGCGGCTCAGGCGATCTGCCGAAAGCGGGGCTCGGGCCCGCTGTTGTCGAAAAACGGCACGGTCGGCGGCGCTGCCACCCGGGTGCCGCCGGTCAACAGGCGCCCGACCTCGGCCAGCACCACATCGGTGATGAAAGGCAAATCCAACGCCCGGGCCTGATCCAGCGGCACCCAATGCAGATGCGAAAGCTCATCGCAGGCCCGCGAGAAATCATCCGGATCGCAGCTTAGCGCCTCGGCCTCGACCAGAAAGAACCGTGCGTCGAAACGGCGCGAGCGACCCGGCGGCGTGATCGCGCGAAAAATGAAATGCAGCGCCGAGGCGTCCGGCAACAGCCCGGCCTGCGCATAGGCCGCGATCCCCGAGCCGCTGCCCGCGCGCCCGATCACCAGCCCGGTTTCCTCGGACAGTTCGCGCAGCGCGGCCGTCGCCAGCGCATGGGCCGAGGCGTCGGAGTGCGGGAACTGCGCAAGCCGCGCGTCGCTTTTGGCGTCGATGCCCCCGGCAAGCGTTTCACCGGCATCGGTTGCGTCGACCGCACCGCCCGGAAAAACGTATTTCGAGGGCATGAAGGCGGCCTTTTCGCCCCGCATGCCCATCAGGACCGCCGGACCTGCGGGCATCCGACGCAGAACGATGACCGTGGCCGCGTCGCGGATCGGGGCGGGATCGGGGGCGTTATCGTTGGGCATTCAGAACTCCGGCGGCCATTTATCAGGCGCAGCGAAGATCATGCGGGTTCTGGGAAAAAGCGCAACCCGACGGCGGGGCAGGATCGGGCGCGTGATGGCGCCACCTGTCAGCGGCGCCCCCGAGCAAATGCCACAAAGATCAGTCGCGCGCCCGTGCCGGCGACGCGGCATGTTCGAACCCGTGCATGCGGCGCGCCCATTGCAGCCCGACCATGGCGCCCTTGACCCGGGGCAGAAGCAAAAGCGACAGCGCCACGGCGGCAAAGCTGAAGCCAAGCAGCATGGTGACCGGATCCGGACGCCATGCGATGAACACCGCCAGAATCGCCGGGCCGAGCAGATGCGAGACGAACAGAACCGTCAGATAGGCCGGACCGTCGTCGGCGCGCTGGTGATGCAGTTCCTCGCCGCAGGCGGGACAACTGTCGACCACCTTGAGATAGCGGTAAAGGATCTTGCCGTCCCCGCATGAGGGGCAGCGGCCGCGCCAGCCGCGCAGCATCGCCCGCCCGGTCGAGCGCTCGGCATTATCCTGAACGGCGGTGTCGGCGGGCATGGCGGTGGCAGTTTCGATAGCGTCGGCCATTTTCTTTCCCCGGCTGATGCGTGAGGCCGCCAATGGCGGTCGGCGATGACCCCGAAATAGAACGTCGGCCCGGCCGAATCAACCGGGCGCTACCGAATGTCGCAGGCCGGCGGACCGAATGTCGCATTCCGGCGGAATGATGCGCGTTTTGCTCCCCTCGCGCGGACGCGGCGGGTGTTTGCACTAATTCCGGCCGAGGTTCGCGCGTCATTGCCCGCCCATTACGCCGAACACCCCGCTATCGGCGGCACCGCGCGCCCGGGTGGTCAGAGCGCAAGCTGTTCATGCTGTGCCGGCTGCCAACCCGGATCGGCCATGCAGACCCGGTCACGCCCGCCGGCCTTGGCGCCCAGCAAGGCCCGGTCCGAGATCGCCATCGCGATCTGGGTCAGCTGTGCCGGGGTATCGCGCAGGTAACCCGCCGACGCTCCGGGCAGATGCGCAAGACCGATCGACACCGTGACGGACAGCGGCACCGCATCATGGGCGCCGGGCTGGGACGCGACATGGATCGGACGCTCACCCACGCAAGTCCGCAGCCGCTCGGCACAGAGCCATGCATCCTGCGCCGTCTTGTCCGGCAGCGCGATCAGGAATTCCTCGCCCCCGATCCGCGACAAGAGATCGCCGGGCAGCGTCGCCTCGCGCAGCCGGCCCGAGACGATGCGCAGAACCTCGTCCCCCGCGGGGTGGCCGAAACGGTCGTTGATGGATTTGAACCGGTCGATGTCCAGCGTCAGCACCGCCACGCCCCGGCAGCCGGGCCCGGTCGCACCCAGCATGCGTTCAAGCGCCGGCAGGGCATGGCGGCGGTTATACAGCCCGGTCAGCGGGTCGGTGACGGCCAGCACCCGGGTCGCCGCGGTTTCCCGGCGGCGGCGGTCGGCGCGGCGTTTGTGCGCGACCTGCGCGCGAATCCGCAGCGCCGTCTCTTGTGCGTCGGTGGCCGACATATGAACGGGGATAACGTCGCCTGCGCCAAGATCGAAGGCGATCGCCGCCATTTCGACCTGATCGGGCAAAAGCGCCACGACATAGACCGAGTCGCGCGAGCCCCGCCGCGCCCGCAATTCCGACATCAGGCGCAACCCGTCGCCCCGCCGCTCAAGATCCGCGGCGATCAGATACAGATCGGGGACATTACCGAGGCTTGCCTGCGTAAGCGCCGATTCCGCATCGTAAATCCGCATCCGGGCGTTTAACGGGCCTTGAAGCGCGTGCCGCCACGACATCGCCTGCCCGGGCGAGGCGGCAACCAGCGCAATCTCTCCGTCCGTCTGCTTGGGAAGGAAGGCGGCGGCGGTTTCCGCCAGCCCGGAAAGCTGATCCCCCGCCGATGAACCGCCGGCGGGGAAGGGTAAGTGGCGCATGTCGCCGTCATCCGCCGACATGTCCCGCAGGATGCTGCGCACCCGGGCCATCAGAAGCATGCCGTCCAGCGGGCGGCTGAGGACGTCGGCGGCACCGGCCTGAAGGGCCAATACCCTCGCGTCCTGCTCGGCGATCAGGATCACCGGAATCGCCGCTGTCTCGGGGTCGCGGCGCAGGCGTTTGCAGAGCGCGATCCCCGATTCGTCGGGCATACCCGCATCAAGGATGATCATGTCCGGCTGCAGCAGCCGCGCGAGCCGCATGGTCTCGACCCCCGTCGCGGCCAGCACCGTATCATAACAGGCGGAAGCCAGCTTGACCTTCAGCGTGATGCGGTTGGTCGAGACACCGTCGGCGATCAAGATCTTGCCGGTCATGGCCGCCATCACTCCTCTTTACAGCCCGGAAGCACAGGGGCATCCTTGCGCAAAAGGGTTAACAAACCGTTTCCGCTTTGCCGTTGCGGCGGTTTATCGAAAGGAAAACCGTGCCGAAAGAAGCCGAAGCCGCCCGTGATCTGGCCATGCAGGCGTTTTTGCGGATCGCGGCGGATCCCGAAATGGTGCAGAGTTTCATGGCCTCGACCGGCACCGATCCGGTCGGGCTGCGGGCGATGGCGGGGCGGCCGGGTTTCGCGCTGTTCGTGCTCGATTTCATCGCCGAACAGGATGATCGCATGGTGGAAATGGCGCGAATGCTGGAGATCCGGCCGGAAAGCATCGCCCGGGCGCGGGTCATTCTTGATCCCGCAAGCCGTGGCGAGTTCGCCTGATCATTAAAATACCACCTAATTTCCACAAGCTTAAGGCGAGTTCTTAGCGCATCTTTAACCCGCATGTGTTGTGTTGCACCACAGAGGCCTTGGGGAAAATGATGCATCGTTTCGTGATCCGCTCGATCGAGCTTTTTCTGACCGAAACTTATGGCATGGGTTTTTGGCGGCAGGTGGTGGCACTTGTCGGGTTGGGGGATTTCGGCGCGTTTGAGAACTGCCCTCAGGACAAGGTTGCCGGGGTTCTGGCGACGGCTGCGGAAAATCTGGGCAAATCGGTCGACGAATTGACCGAGGATATCGGCGCCTGGCTGGTCCAGATGGAAGCCTTGCGTCGGTTGTTGCGGTTTTCCGGCCCGGATTATCGCGATTTCGTCCTGTCGCTGAACGAATTCCGCGGCCGCTGCCACCTAATCCTGCCCGAGATGGAGGTGCCCGATTTCTCCGTCTGGCAGGAGGGTGAGCGGCTGTCGGTCAGTGTCGATCCCGGGCGGGACGCCGCGATCCATGACCTGTGGCGGTCGCTGGTGGCGGGGGGGCTGCGTGCGATCGCCGATGATTATGGTGCGCTGGCGCTGATCGAGACTAATCCGCAAGGGATCATCGAGGTGACGATACTGTCGACGGATTTCGCCGAGGGCAGGGATTTTGTTCTATCCGCGGGTCTTTCGGCGGCCGCCGTCAGAAGCGGGGCGGGAAGGGTGGACGGTAATGCAGAACACTGAAGCGTCGTCGGCGGGCTGGACGCTCGAGGATTTGCTGCACCGGATGATGCCGATGCATCTGTTGGTCGACGGCAGCGGGCTGATCCGCTCGGCCGGGCGCACGATGGCGCGCATGGGCATCACCGCCGGGCAGTCGCGCCTGTTCGATGCTTTCGAACCCGCACAGTCGCGGGGGCGGTCGGGGACCCAGCCGGATATCGCTGAACTCGCGAGCGGTCGGCGGCTGTTCCTGCGCCAGAAGGAGGCGCCGCATCTGACCATCCGGGGCCATGGCGCGCCGGTTCCCGGGACCGAAACCGGCGTCTTGCTGAATTTCGGCTTTGGTGTCGCGCTGCCCGAGGCGGTGGTGGCTTTGGGCATGACCGACGAAGACAGCGTTCCATCGGACCTGTGTATGGAAATGCTGTTTCTGCAAGAGGCCAATAACGCGGTGCGGGCCGAGCTGACCAATACCAGCGTCCGGTTGGAAGAGGCGCGGTTGCAGGCCGAACGACAGGCGTTCACCGATCCGATGACCGGGCTTTACAACCGTCGCGGGCTGGAGGTGGCGCTGTCGATGCTGGTGCGGCGTATGGACGGCGTGGCTCAGGCGCCTGAATTCGTCATCGCCCATCTCGACCTCGACCGGTTCAAAGAGGTCAACGACACCGGCGGCCATCTGATCGGCGACGCGGTTCTGTGCGCCGTCGCCGAAAGATTGCGCGCGCAGATGCGGGCGCGGGACACGGTGGCGCGGGTCGGTGGCGACGAATTCGTCATGCTGATTTCGGAAAGCCTCGACGATGCGGCGCTGGACCGGCTCGGCCGGCGCATGATCACCCGAATCGAGGAGCCGATCGAGGTCGCCGGCCGGGAATGGAAGGTTTCGGCCAGCATCGGCATGGCCCGCCCCGAAAGGGGTGGCCGGCAGACCTATGACGCGTTGATCCGGCGCGCCGACAAGGCGCTTTATCTGGCCAAGCAGAACGGCCGCGGGCGCACCGAGATTTATAGCGAGATTCTCGAGGAACCGGGGCCGCAAATATCCGTCCCGACCCATCAGGCACCGGGGCACGCCGCTGCCCTTGGGAATGGGGCCGGTCCGGAAATATCCGGCGGTGCCGTCCCAAATCCATAAGGTTCGAACCCAAATCCATAAGGTTCGGTCTTTTCGCTTTCCCGGCAGTCGCTTAGACAGGACTGATGAGACAGGGCTTTCCCATCGCCACGCCGGGGCTTCGGGTCGGATTGCTGGGCGGATCGTTCGATCCCGCCCATGAAGGCCATATCCACATCAGTGAATATGCGCTTTCGCGTTTCGGGCTCGATCGGGTCTGGTGGCTGGTCAGCCCGGGAAACCCGCTGAAGCCCCACGGACCGGCGCCTTTGGACCAGCGCATATCCTTCGCCGACGAACTGGTGCAGGATCCGCGCATTGTGGTGACGGGGTTGGAAACGACGCTGGGCACGCGGATGACCGTCGACACGCTGCGGCGATTGACCGCGCTTTATCCCGGGGTCAGGTTCGTCTGGCTGATGGGCTCTGACAATCTGGCGCAATTCTCGCAATGGGACGAATGGCGCGCAATCGCGGATCTGGTGCCGATCGGCGTGATCGCGCGGCCGGGGTCGCGCCTGTCGGCGAAATTCTCGGTCGCGGCGCGGGTGCTTGCGCGCTATCGCCTGCCGGAATCGCGGGCAAGCGCGCTTGCCTCGACGCCGCCACCGGCGTGGGTGATGATCGACGTGCCGCTCAATTATCTGTCAAGTTCGGCGATACGAGCCGCCCGGCGCGCAAAGACGGCACGGCGCCGCCGCAAGAACGCCGGTGCCACGCCGGAATGACGCAGGGGATCAGGCGCGCCGCATGGCGATCGCCACGCATGGAACGCGATGTTCACCCGTCTGCGACTTGACCTTCGCGCGGAATGCTGGCTATCGGCGGGAAATCATGACGACGAACACGCAAATACTGATACCCCGCCGCGCGATCCTTGCCGGACTTGGCGCGCTTCCGTTTCTGCCGCGCCGGCTGTCGGCCGAGGCCGCGCTGGCCGCCACCCCGCCCAGTTTCGGCGATCTCGCCGCCGATGCGCCGAAGGACGCCGAACTCGCCGCGGTTTTTCGCGATCTGAATACCGGCGATCTGCTCGCGTCGCGGAACGGCCAGCTTGCGCTGCCGCCGGCCAGCACGCTGAAGATCGTCACCGCGCTTTTCGCGTTGCAGCGGCTTGGCCCCGACTATCGTTTCGTGACGCGCGTCATGCAATCGGGCGACCGGCTGATCCTGGCCGGCGGCGGCGATCCGGCGCTTGATACCGATGCGCTGGCCGATATGGCGCGGCGGCTGGCGGCGACGAAACCGGGCGTGCCGCAGCGTTTCGCGGTCTGGGGTGGCGCATTGCCGCGGATTGACCAGATCGCGCCGGGGCAGGCCGAATATCTGCCCTATAATCCGACCATCTCGGGGATGATCCTGAACTTCAACCGCGTGCATCTGGAGTGGCGGCGGCAGGACAAGGGTGGATATTCCCTGTCCTTGCAGGCGCGCGCCCGGTCTCAATCGCCGCGCGCCTATACGGTGACCGCCGTCACCCGCGCCGGCACCCGGCCGCTGATGACCCATCAGATCAAGGACGGCAAGGAAATCTGGTCGATCGCGCAGGGCGCGCTGGGGCGGAACGGCAGCCGCTGGCTTCCCATCCGCCAGCCCGAGCTTTACGCGGGCGACGTTTTTCAGACGCTGTGCCGCGCGCAGGGTCTGGTCCTGCCGGCACCCGAGGTGATCGCCGATCTGCCCGATGATGCCCGCGAACTGACCCGCATCGAAAGCCCGCCCCTGCGCGATATTCTGCGCGACATGATGGAATTTTCCACCAACCTGACCGCCGAGGTGGTCGGGCTTGCTGCCAGCGGGGCGCAAAGCATTCCGGCATCGGCAGAGGTCATGCGCGACTGGCTTTCATCGACGGGCGTGGCCGGAGAGATGTATTTCCACGATCATTCCGGTCTTTCACCCCAGAACCGCATTTCCGCCGAAACCCTGGTCGAGGTGATGAGCGGTCCGGGTCGCGCGGCGGGGTTGCGCGACCTGATGAAGCATATTCCGGTGCTGGATGAACGCGGAAAACGCATCGCCAGCCCGGTGCGGATAGACGCCAAAACCGGCACGCTCAATTTCGTGTCGAACCTTGCCGGCTATGCCGAGGGCGGCGACGGCCGCATCCTTGTGTTTGCGATCTTCTGCGCCGACCCCGAAAAACGCGCCCGAAGCGAGGGGCAGGAGCTGCCGGCGGGCATGATAAGCTGGGTCAAGCGGGCCAAATCGCTGCAGCAGCGGCTGATCCTGTCGCAGGCGGGATAAGGCGCCTGAGGCGAACCCGGCCCTAAAGCAGGCGATGGCGGGCGCGGGCCGAAAGCTCGATCGCGGCCGCATGCAGCCGGTCGATCTCGAACTGATCGCGGATTTCGGCCAGCATCTGCAACTCGGCGTCGGCCAGCTTGCCATTCGCGGCGGCCACGTCGCAGGCCAGCGCATAGGCAGTATCATAAAGCCGCTCGGGCAGCGATTCGCGGACCAGACCGAAAAGCGCGTCAAGACCGTCCTCTTCTTCGAAAAGGGCGATCACGGTCTGGGAAATCGCGCGGATCCGGTCCGCATCGTAATTGGCGAAAACCGGCGCGTGATCGACCATGCGTTCGATCGCGACCAGTTCCGAGGTCGGCATCGTGCTGTCGGATGCCGAAACGGCCACCATGACCGCAACCAGCGCGTCAGGGGCAGAAAAGGATGGCAGATCGGTGGTCACGCTGAGGGTTTCCTTTATCAAGCGACACCCCCTGATTATTGACCATTTGTCACGGTTTCAATACGGGGAACCGCGACGGGTCGCATGACGCGCGGGAAAAGGGATTGATACATGGCACAGCTTGGTGACGCGGCAAGGACATCGAAGGCATGGCCTTTCGAGGAGGCGCGGCGGGTGCTGAAACGCTATGAGAAGGCGCCGCCGGAAAAGGGCTATGTCCTGTTCGAGACCGGCTATGGCCCCTCGGGGCTGCCGCATCTCGGGACTTTCGGTGAGGTCGCGCGCACCACGATGGTCCAGCGCGCCTTCGAGGAAATCAGCGATATTCCCACCAAGCTGGTGGTGTTCTCGGACGATCTGGACGGCATGCGCAAGGTGCCGGACAACGTGCCCAACACCGATATGCTGCGCGAACATCTGCAAGAGCCGCTGACCACCGTGCCCGATCCGTTCGGCGAATACCCGAGCTTTGGCGCCCATAACAACGCCATGCTGCGGCGGTTTCTGGACACGTTCGGGTTCAAGTACGAATTCGTCAGCGCCACGGATTTCTATCGCTCGGGCCAGTTCGACGAGACCCTGCTGCGCGCGGCCGAGCGTTACGACGCGATCATGGAGGTGATGCTGGCCAGCTTGCGCGAAGAACGGCAGCAGACCTATTCCTGCTTCCTGCCGATCAGTCCGAAATCCGGCCGGGTGCTGTATGTGCCGATCAAGCATGTCGATGCGAAGAACGGCACGATCACCTTCGACGACGAGGGCGAGGAAACCACGCTTCCGGTCACCGGCGGCAATGTGAAACTGCAATGGAAGCCCGATTTTGGTGCCCGCTGGGCGGCGCTGGACGTCGATTTCGAGATGTACGGCAAGGATCACAGCACCAACACGCCGATCTATGACCGCATCTGCGAGATCCTTGGCGGCCGCAAGCCCGAGCATTTCACCTATGAGCTGTTCCTTGACCAGCATGGCCAGAAGATCAGCAAATCCAAGGGAAACGGGCTGTCGATCGACGAATGGCTGACCTATGCCGCGACCGAAAGCCTGTCCTATTTCATGTTCCTGAAGCCAAAGACGGCGAAGCGGATGCATTTCGACGTGATCCCGAAAGCCGTCGATGAATATCATCAGCAGCTTCGCGCCTTCCCCGGCCAGACTCCGGATCAGCAGGCCGCGAACCCGGTCTGGCACATCCATGGCGGCGAGGTCCCCCCGTCACACATGGTCGTGCCGTTCTCGATGCTGTTGAACCTTGCCTCGGTGGCGGGCGCCAAGGACAAGGACGGGCTGTGGGGCTTTATCCGCCGCTATGCCCCCGACGCCAGCCCCGAGACGCATCCCGATCTGGATGCGGCGGCGGGCTATGCGGTGCGCTATTTCAACGATTTCGTCGCCCCGACGCGGCAGTTCCGCCTGCCGGACGAACGCGAACGTCGCGCGATGGAGGATCTGGCCGCGCGGCTGGCGGCGTGGCAAGGCCCGGCCGATCCCGAGACCTTGCAGACCATGGTTTTCGCGATCGGGACCGAGCACGGGTTCGACCCCCTGCGCGACTGGTTCGGGGCGCTTTATCAGGTGCTTCTGGGCGCCGATCAGGGGCCGCGTTTTGGTGGTTTCATAGCACTTTACGGCGTTGATGAGACCCGGGCGCTGATCGAAAAAGCCCTGGCGGGCGATCTGGTCAAGGCCGCCTGAGGCAGCGCCGGACCGGCTTGCGTTGCGCCGAAACCGCGGCGCAACGCACGCTGCGCTCAGGCTTTGTTAACCATCCCCGGACAGATTGCCTCGTGAATGCGCGGGCAGGTCCCGTAGCAGGGCCTTGATAATCTGAAGGGGAAATAAATGAATATCGCGATCACGCAGGGCGTCGCGCTGATGCCGCCGCGCTTTTCCGCCGGGCTTGCCACCTGGTCGCGCAGCGATGGCACGCCCAGCAGCCCGAACTGGGCCAATGTCAGCACCGCCGCCGTGGTTCCGGCGGATCAGGATTTCGGCACCTGTCTGGAACTGACCAAGACCGAGGATCTGTGCCGCATCCGCTATAAGGGCAACACCCCGATCCGGCCCGGCGTCTATCTGCGCATCAGCGCCCGGATCAAGGCGATCGCCGGGCCGCTTGCCTCGGTCCGCGTCGGCTCGTGGGCGGGCACCAACGCCGGCGCGCGTGTCGGCGGCCTCGCCGAGACCGGCGCGATGACGCCGTTGCCCGGTTATGGCGAAGTGGTCGAGGTTTCGGCCATCGTCGGCGCCGGCAACCGTGGCGGCGTCGATCTGGTCTGGGGGACCGCGCCCGACATCGGCCATTTCGGCATCGACCTTCTGGGCGCGAATGGCGGCACGGTGCGCATCGAATCCATCCGCATCGAGGATGTGACCGACGCCTTCCTGCGCGACATGATGGATTGGGTCGACGTGCGCGATTTCGGCGCCAAGGGCAACGGGGTATCGGACGACCGTGAGGCCTTCGCCGCCGCCGACGCGGCCGCGCGGGGGCGTTCCATCGTGGTGCCGGCGGGGGTTTATGCGATCAACGCGGACCTGACCATCCAGTCGCCGATCCGCTTCGAGGGCAAGCTCAAGATGCCGGTCGCTGCCCGGCTGGCGTTGATGAAGAACTTCGATTTCCCGACCTATGAGGCCGCCTTCGGCAATGACACCGAGGCGCTGAAGAAGGGCGTGCAGGCGCTGCTTGGCTATACCGACCACAACGTCTTTGATCTGGGCGGCCGGCAGATCACGCTGACCGAGCCGATCAACCTGCGCGCGGTGGCGCCGGATCTGTCGACCTATGTCAACCGCCGCATGATCGCCAATGGCCAGATCAACGTCGTCGCGGGGGCGGCGTGGAACACGACGGCGGTCAACTCGACGGCGACCTACAGCAAGGCGCAGCCGACGCTTCTGACCAGGGTGGTCAACGCCGCCGCGATCGAGCCGGGCAGCCTCGTGACCGGCGCCGGTGTGGGGCGCGAGATCTATGTCAGCTCGGTCGATGTGGCGGGGCAGAAGCTCGTCCTGTCGCAGCCGCTTTACGGCGAGGCGGGAAGCCGCAATTTCGGCTTTACCCGGTTCCGCTATGCCTTTGACTTTTCGGGCATGTCCAAGGTCGAACGGTTCGGCTTCGACAATGTGGAATTCCTGTTGAACGGCATCGCGAGCGGTTGGCTGCTGCCGCCGGGCGGCCAGGAAAACTTCATGCGCGACTGCCACGTGAACAAGCCCCGCGACCGGGGGATTTCCTCGCCCGGGCAGGGGTGTCAGGATCTGGTGGTCGACCGCTGTCAGTTCATGTCGAACGAGATGGCCGAACTGGCCCAAAACCGTTCCTCGATCGCGATCAACGTGAATGCCAATGACGCGAAGATCCGCTCCAGCCGGTTCATCCGCTTCCGGCATTTTCTGGTCGCGGGCGGCAACGGCCATCTGATCGTCGGCAACCACTGGTTCCAGGGCGATGAGGCGACGAATGCGGTGCGCGTGGCCGGCGTGGTCTTTACCGAGGTCAACCCGCGCGCCGCCCTGACCGGCAACTATATCGACAATTCGACCATCGAATGGACGAACGAACATGTCGCCGAGCCCGACCTTGGCACCGGCTTTTCGTTCAGCGGCCTGACGATCACCGGCAACCATTTCGTGGCGATCAACGTGGCGCCGTGGTTCCGCTGGTTCTCGATCAAGCCCTACGGGAACGGCCATTTCATTCAGGGCCTGACGGTGACCAGCAACGTGTTCCGGGCGCTGAACAGCACCGTCGACCGGATCGAAAGGGTCGATACGACATTCGCCGACCTGAACTATGGCCGGATGCGCAACATCGACTTTTCGGGCAATGTGTTCAACGGCGTGACGCAATTCGTGTCGAACCCGGTGCGTTACACCCATGTCCAAAGCACGGCTCAGCCGGTGTGGGTGGTCAACGCCTCGGATTTCCTGCCGTTCGGCGGCTGGGCCCGCAACGTCGACGCGATCGTGGCCGATGGCGCGGTCACCAATGCCTCGGGCGGCAGGGTCACGGAAATGCCCTTTGTCACCACCGAACAGGGCAGCCAGAAAAAGGAAATCCGCATCAACTATTCTCAGGCCGCCAAAGGGCGCATGAACGTCCTGTTGCGGATGGATACGGCGAACTGAACCGTCGGGCAGCAACGACAAGAACCGCCCCGGCCGCCAGCATCAGGCGGCCGGGGTTTTCAGCATGTCCGCCGGGTCCATCTGATAAGCCCGGCCAAAGCCCGCGATCATCAGACCCGATGTCGGCATCAGCCGCCAGAAATGGAAATCGGGCAGGTTGATGTAGACCGTGGCCTTTGGGTTCAGCCGCAGCCAATCCGCTTTCAGCGCCGGGTCCTGAAAGGCATGGAAACTGCCCGAAACGGTAAGCCGGGGATGGGTCATCGGATCACCCTTCGCGCCGGGCTCACCCAGCAGCAGCGATCCCCGCGGATCGGCGCGCAGCGCGCGGCAATGCGTCGACAGCTCCGACAAAAGCGCGACCGGCCGGCCATTCCGGTCGGCCATCACCGCCACCCGCGCAAGAACAGGCATCCCGTCGGCCCCAAGGCAGCCCAGAACGCCAGAGCGCGCCTCGCTTAGAATCTGCCGGGCGAGCAGGCGCGCATTCTCGTCAACGGCTTGTAGTGGTCCAGGCAAATCGGTCATTTTTTTGCTTACACTTCACGCGATCCCGTGTTTACTTAAACGTGAGGAGCGAAATGGGGGTCCGGTTTTCGCTTCAACGCGATAGCGGCGGCGACCCTCATGAAACAGGGGGAATTCATGTCCGAGGAAGCCACCACAACACATCCCATTCCGGCGGGGTTCGAGAACGCCCATGCGACGCCGGAAAGCTACAAGCGGATGTATGCTGAATCAATCTCGGATCCGAATGGCTTCTGGGGGCGCGAAGGCAAGCGGCTTGACTGGATCACGCCTTACACCAAGGTCAAGGACACCGATTTCACCACGGGTCAGGTCTCGATCAAATGGTATGAGGACGGGGTTCTGAACGTCTGCGTGAACTGCGTCGACCGGCATCTGCCGGAACGCGCCGATCAGGTCGCGATCATCTGGGAACCCGATGACCCCGCAACGCCCGCCCGCCAGATCACCTATGCCGAGTTGTCGGACAAGGTGAACCGGATGGCCAATGTCCTGCTGTCACAGGGTGTGATGCGCGGCGACCGGGTGGTGATCTATCTGCCGATGATCCCCGAGGCCGCCTATGCGATGCTGGCCTGCGCGCGGATCGGCGCCATCCATTCCATCGTGTTCGCCGGTTTTTCCCCTGATGCGCTGGCCAACCGGATCAATGACAGCGGCGCCAAGGTGGTGATCACCGCCGACACCGCGCCGCGCGGCGGCCGGCGCACGGCGCTGAAATCGAATGCGGACAAGGCGCTTCTGCATGCCTCGGACAAGGTGCGCTGCCTTGTCGTCAAGCACACCGGCGACCAGACCACCTGGGTCGAGGGGCGCGATGTCGACGTGCTGGCGCTTATGGAGCAGGTAAGCCCCGATTGCCCGCCGCGCCCGATGAATGCCGAGGATCCGCTGTTCATCCTGTATACCTCGGGCTCGACCGGCAAGCCGAAGGGCGTGGTGCACAGCTCGGGCGGCTATCTGACCTTTGCCGCGATGACCCATGAATATACCTTCGACTATCATGACGGCGATGTTTTCTGGTGCACGGCGGATGTGGGCTGGGTCACCGGGCACAGCTATATCGTTTACGGTCCGCTGGCGAACGGCGCCACGACGCTGATGTTCGAAGGCGTGCCGACCTGGCCCGACGCCGGCCGGTTCTGGGAGGTCTGCGACAAGCACAAGGTCACCCAGTTCTATACCGCGCCGACCGCGATCCGGGCGCTGATGGGGCAGGGGACCGAGTTCATCGAAAAGCACGACCTGTCCTCGCTGCGGCTTTTGGGCACGGTGGGCGAGC
Organism: Paracoccus pacificus; assembly: GCF_042680785.1. Classification (NCBI taxonomy): domain Bacteria; kingdom Pseudomonadati; phylum Pseudomonadota; class Alphaproteobacteria; order Rhodobacterales; family Paracoccaceae; genus Paracoccus; species Paracoccus pacificus. The sequence continues at coordinate 75,505 of NZ_JBHUEN010000013.1, read as the reverse complement.
CGATCAACCCCGAGGCCTGGGTCTGGTATGACAAATACATCGGCAAGGGCAAATGTCCGATCGTCGACACCTGGTGGCAGACCGAGACCGGCGGCCATCTGATCACGCCCTTGCCGGGGGCGATCCCGACCAAGCCGGGTTCGGCCACGCTGCCGTTCTTTGGCATCAAGCCCGCCGTGCTGGTGCCCGAAACCGGCGCGCCGATCGAGGGCAACCCGGCCGAAGGCGTGCTGTGCATCGCCGATAGCTGGCCCGGGCAGATGCGCACCGTCTGGGGCGATCATCAGCGTTTCGAGGAAACCTATTTCCAGCAATACCCAGGCTATTACTTCACCGGCGACGGCTGCCGGCGGGACGAGGACGGCTATTACTGGATCACCGGCCGGGTCGACGACGTGCTGAACGTCTCGGGCCACCGCATGGGCACGGCCGAGGTCGAATCGGCATTGGTCGCCCACCCGAAGGTCGCCGAATCCGCCGTGGTGGGCTACCCGCATGAGGTGAAGGGGCAGGGGATATATGCCTATGTCACGCTGATGAACGGGGTCGAACCCAGCGAGGAGCTGCGCAAGGAGCTTGAGGCCTGGGTCCGCAACGAAATCGGCCCGATCGCCAAGCCGGACCTGATCCAATGGGCGCCGGGTCTGCCCAAGACCCGATCCGGCAAGATCATGCGGCGCATTCTGCGCAAGATCGCCGAAAACGATTATGGCGCGCTTGGCGACACCTCGACGCTGGCCGAGCCGGCGGTGGTCGAAGATCTGATCGAAAACCGAATGAATCGCGGCTGAAGATCGCGGACATCGCTGCCGGGCTTACCGCCACGAGGCCGGACAGCGGGAACAATGATGGCGGATCAGAAACCTGTCCGAATAGGGAGTAAGGGACATGAGTGATAGAAAATCGTCGTCTGCCTATTGGCAGGCGAACCTGCGCATAATCTGGATTTGCCTGATCATCTGGGCCCTTGTGTCCTTCGGCTTCGGCATTCTGCTGCGGCCGCTGATCGCGGGGATCAAGGTTGGCGGTTCCGATCTGGGGTTCTGGTTCGCCCAGCAGGGTTCCATCCTGATCTTCATCGTCCTGATTTTCGTCTATGCGGCCCGGATGAACGGTCTGGACCGCGAATATGACGTAGAAGAATAGGGGGCGGACCGATGGACCAATATACCCTGAACCTCGTCGTCATCGGGCTGTCCTTCGCGCTGTATATCGGCATCGCGATCTGGGCCAAGGCCGATACCACGTCCGAATTCTATGCCGCGAACCGGGGCATCAGCCCGGTGATGAACGGCATGGCGACGGCGGCCGACTGGATGTCGGCGGCCAGCTTCATCTCGATGGCCGGGCTGATCGCCTTCACCGGCTATGACAACTCGACCTATCTGATGGGCTGGACCGGCGGTTACGTGCTGCTGGCGCTGTTGCTGGCGCCCTATCTGCGCAAGTTCGGCAAGTTCACCGTCCCCGAATTCATCGGCGAGCGGTTCTATTCCCGCACCGCTCGGATCATCGGGGTCATCTGCCTTCTGGTGGTGTCGATCACCTATGTCATCGGCCAGATGGAGGGCGTGGGCATCACCTTCGCGCGCTATCTGGGCGTGACCAAGGAAACCGGGCTGTGGATCGGCGCTGCGGTGGTCTTTGCCTATGCGGTTCTGGGCGGCATGAAGGGCGTCACCTATACGCAGGTGGCGCAATATGTCGTGCTGATCATCGCCTATACCATCCCGGCGATCTTCATCTCGCTGCAACTGACCGGGAATTTCCTGCCGCAGCTCGGGCTGTTCGGAACCCATGCGGATTCGGGCGTGGCCTTCCTGGCCAAGCTGGATCAGGTGGTGACCGATCTGGGCTTCAACTCCTACACCGGTCATCACCGCTCGACGCTTGACATGGTGCTGTTCACGCTGGCGCTGATGATCGGAACGGCGGGGCTGCCGCATGTCATCATCCGCTTCTTCACCGTGCCGAAAGTGTCGGACGCGCGCAAATCGGCGGGCTGGGCGCTGGTGTTCATCGCGCTTCTGTACACCGTCGCGCCGGCTGTCGGCTCGATGGCGCGTTTCAACCTGACCGCGACCATGTGGCCCGGCGCCGCCACCGGCGAGACGTTCAGCCAGCCGGCGCTGGCGGTCAGCGACATCGACACCCGCCCCGATCTGCAATGGATGAAGAACTGGGAGACCACCGGCCTGCTGAAATGGGAGGACAAGAACGGCGACGGCCTGATCCAGTATTACAACGACAAGGCCACCGATGGCCCGGTGGTTGAAATGGCCGCCGCCCAGGGGCTTCAGGGCAATGAGCTGACCACGATCAGCAATGACATCATGGTTCTGGCCAACCCCGAGATCGCGAACCTTCCGGGCTGGGTCGTCGCCATCGTGGCAGCGGGCGGTCTGGCGGCGGCACTGTCGACCGCGGCGGGTCTGCTTCTGGCGATTTCGGGCGCGGTGTCGCACGATCTGGTCAAGGGCGCTTTCAACCCGAACATCAGCGAAAAGAACGAGCTGATGGCCGCCCGGATCTCCATGGCGATCTCGATCCTTGTCGCCACCCTGCTCGGGCTGCATCCGCCGGGCTTCGCGGCGCAGACGGTGGCGCTGGCCTTCGGACTTGCGGCGAGTTCGATCTTCCCGGTGCTGATGATGGGCATCTTCAGCAAGCGGGTGAACAGCGCCGGCGCGATCTGGGGGATGCTGGCGGGGATCCTGTCGACGCTGATCTATATCTTCACCTACAAGGGCTGGTTCTTCATCGCCGGCACCAACATGCTTGAAGATACCGCCGATCAGTGGCTGTTCGGCATTTCCCCGGCCTCGTTCGGGGTGATCGGCGCGGTGCTGAACTTCCTTGTCGCCTATCTGGTTTCGAACGCGACCGAAGAGCCGCCGGTCGAGGTGGTCGAACTGGTCGAATCGATCCGGGTGCCGCGCGGCGCAGGTGTGGCGACGCATCACTGACCGGCCCCCCGGGGAGTCTGACAAGACGAAAGCCGGCGTCCCGAAAAGACGCCGGCTTTCAGCACCAAGGGCCCACGGGCCGCGACGGAAGGAAGACGAATGAAAGGCATCGGCTGGGACGTGATGGGCGTGATCGCCGTCGGTATCGGCGCGGCGGCGATCATGTACGCGCTGCGGCATGCGCTGTGGCTGGCGGGGCGGCGCGTCCTGCCCTCGTGGCTGTTGCCGGCGGCGATCGGCGGGGCGATGTTCAGCTATGCGATCTGGAACGAATACACATGGTTTTCGCGCATCACCGCGCAACTGCCGGAAAGCGTCGAGGTGCTGGGCACCGGCGCCGGCGGCAAGGCGTTTCGGCCGTGGAGCTTCATCGTGCCGGTGACCACGCGCTTCTGGGCCATCGACCGGCGCGAGATCACCACGGTTGGCGACCGGCAGGAGGTGCGGATCCTTCTGGTCGAGCGGTGGCGGCCGACGAAGACCGTGCGCATGGCGGTCGATTGCGCAGGGCGCCGGCAGGGGCCGGTCGATAGCAAGGGCGAGGTCGTTGAATGGGGACCGATGCCGCCGTCCGATCCGCTGGGCCGGGCGCTTTGCGCCAAAGGCGTGGCGTGACGGCATGTCCGGGCCGGTAATGGACCGGCTGAAAGCTTGGGCGCGAAGGCTGAAGCGTGACGTGGTGGCCCTGTGGATCGCCGCCCGCGATCCCCGGACGCCGCTTGCCGCCAAGCTGCTGGCCGGGGCGGTCGCGGCCTATGCGCTCAGCCCGATCGACCTGATCCCCGATTTCATCCCGGTTCTCGGCTATCTTGACGATCTGCTGATCGTGCCCTTGGGGATCATGATCGCGGTGCGCCTGATCCCGCCGCCGCTGATGGCCGCGTTTCGCGAGATGGCCGAGCAGCGCCGCACACGGCCGCGCAGCCTTGCCGGTGCGGCGGTGATCGTATCGGTCTGGCTTGCGGCCATCGCCGTCACCGGCTGGCTGATCTGGCGGTGGCGGCGCTAAGGGGCTGCCCGCTTACAGGTCGATCTGTGGGCCCGTCGGGCGCAGGGGATCGACGGGGGCGGGCGGAACCGGGTTCTGGGGAAGGGCGGGCGCCGGGGGCGGCGCCACATACCCCGGCTCGGTCAGGCTGCGCATCATGTTGCTAAGCGGCGGCGGTGGCGGCGCATCGGCGCGACGCCGGATCAGGATGTCGCCGTTCGGCAGACGCTCGGGCCGCTGATAGTTCTTCATGTCATCGACCATCCCGCCCAGATCCTGCGCCAACGGGCCCAGCTTGTCGGCCGCGCCGGCAAGCCCGCGCATCACATTGTCCAGATCGGGCTGAACCTCGCGCAGGATCCCTTCGAGCAGGCTGTTCGCCACGTCATCGAACGGATCGCCCGAGCTGTCCGGGGCCGGGTCGGCGGGCGGCAAGCCGAACGGGTTCGCATCGGGCATCGTATCCGGCGCGGGCACGGTATTCCGGGGCGTGTCTTGCGGCGCATTCTGCGGCGGCGTATCGGCGGGGGGCGGCGTCCACCCCTGCGCCAGCACCGCCGTTGCGGGCAGGATCAGCGCAAGCGCAAAAGCCGGCAACCGGCCCGCGCGGGGCTGCATACCCCGACGCGATCGGGCGGGGGCGGGATCACGGGCGGGGGTGGGATCAGATGAAACAAGGGTTCTGGTCATTATACTGCGCTTCCTGCGCTTGGGGGAATTCGCGGCAGACGATCTGCCAATGAAACAATGCCCGGTGGCCGGGTAAGTTCCCGAAACCGGCCGGTGAAGGTCCCGAAACCCGCCCGCACCCGTCTAATGCGGCGCCTTGTGCAGGATCGCGGCGGGGCGCTGCATGGCCTGAAAGCTTTGCCATGCCTGATTGAGGGCCCGGGTCCGGGCCTCGGCCAGCCGGATCGCCTCGGGCGGCAGACCGCGCGACGAAGCGGTGTCGGGATGCGCCTCGCGCACCAGTTCGCGCCAGCGCCTGCGCGCCTCGGGCAGAGGGGTATCGGCGGGAATGCCCAGCACCTCATGCGGGGCATCGGCGGTGTGCTGGCCATGGCGGGCGCGGATGCCGGCGATGCGCGCGGGGCTAAGCCCGAAGATCTCGCCGACCTGATTGATGAACTCGATCTCGGCCGGGTGCAGCGTATCATCGGCCGAAGCGATGATCACAAGCCCTTCGACGACATCGGCAAGAACCGGATCGCCCGGCGGAAACATCGCGCCGATCCGCTTGGCCCAGGTATCGAAACCGGCGACATCCTGCCGGGCCAGATCAAAGACCCGGGCGGCGTTACGTTCCTCCGAGCGGGGGATGACGAAAACCCGGCGGAAGGCGGCGACCTCGGCCCGGTCGACCCGGCCGTCGGCCTTGGCGACCTTGGCCCCCAGCGCGATCACCGCGATCGTGAAGGCGACCGAGCGTTCGGGGGGCACCGCGGCGCGCGGTCCGGTCAGCAGCGCCGTCAAACGGTCGAGCGTCCGCTGCCAGAAGCTGCGGCGCTTGGGAAGATCCGGGGCCTGGGGCGGGACGAACTGATCCATAGCGGCTGAAGCTAGCCCGGAACAGCGCGCTGCGCCAGACGTCCGGCGTCAGCTTTCGGGTGCCAGATCAAGGCCAAGAAGGATCAGGTCGTGATATCGTCCGAACTTCCATCCCGCCGCCGGGATGCGGCCCCATTCAGCATAGCCAAGGCGTTTGTGAAACGCGATCGAGCCGGCATTGGAGGCGGTGATCGCGCCGATCATCAGCCGTGCCCCGGCCCGGCGCGCGTGATCGTGAAGATATGTCATCAGGGCCCGACCGACGCCCCGGCCGCGCGCCGCATCGGTCAGGTGGATGGTGTGTTCCATCGACCGCGCGTAACCCGGACCGCCGCGGAACTGGCTGTATGAGGAGAAGCCGATCACGCCGCCGGCCACACCGCCGCCAACACCGTCACCGCTGTCGGCCACGAAAAACCCGTGACCTGCCGCCTGGCGGTCGCGGATCATGGCGGCGACCTCATCAGCCGGGCGTTCCAGCGGATAGAAGGTGATCGGGGTATCCCGGATGATCGGGTTCCAGATCGCGGCAATGGCGCCCGCATCCTCGGGTCTTGCGTCGCGAATCAAAGCCATGCGTCACCCGTGGGGGTCTGGATATGGAAATGCAGCCCCGGCGCGCCCTGCGCCAGCATCAGCCGCGCGTCGTCGAACGGGGGCAGGGCGCGGGCCAGCGCGGCGGGATCGGGATGGGTCAGTTTCATCGCGGTCAGGCGCAGGCCGGCGTCGGGCAGGTTGTCGGCGGGGTGGCGGCTACCCGCGGCCCATTCGATCAGCATCGGCACAAGGCCCTGCATCGGCATCTGGCCGCTGTCGGGAATGGTGATCCGCCAGCGCAGATCGCCCCGGCGCGCCGGTTGCGGGACGGGATGGTCGGGCGGCCGCTCGTGATCCAGATCATCGCTGCGCAGGACCCAGCCGGCGGCGCGCGGCGGGCCGTCGAAACCGTCCAGCCCGAACCAGCGCGGGCGCGAGGGCGGCGGCGCATCCGGGTCGATCGCGATCAGTTCCAGATACTCGCCCGGCCCCAGCCGCAGCAGGCGGTTATGGGTGGCCATGAAGTCATGCGCGCCGCCGCTTTGCGGCCGGGTCCCCAGCCGGGCCGTCAACCAGTCGGCGCCGCTGTCCAGATCGGTGCAGGCGATGGCAAGGTGATCAAAGCGCAGCATCGGGCGGCTTTCCCTAGTTTGACGACAGCGATCGCCCGGTCCGGCCGGGCAGCGACACCCCGGTCGCAGCGATGATCGCGATCACCGATTCACCGGATTTCGCCACCTCGGCCCGCATCCGGATGAAATCCTCGACCCCCAGCGTGCCGTCGTATTTGTCGCCGCGATTGTCGATGAAATCGGGACGGAACCGGCCGTCACCGGCCTCGGTCCATGCGGAATGACAGATCAGGTTGCGAAAATCCTTTTGCGCGCGAAGGTCCTTGATCAACTGCGGATCGGCGCCCGCCGCCGGGTTGCCGCGCATCTGCGCATCGAACTGATCAATCAGGGTCGAAAGCGAATCGTCGGCGATGTCGTTCATCTGCCGGATCCAGTCGCGCAGCATCCCGTCGGTGATGCGTTCCTGCGGCCGGGTCGCGGTCAGGGCGAATATCGCCCGCTTGAGATTATCCTCGAGCCAGCCAAAGGTCGCCACCGTGCGCCCCAATTCGGCCATGAACCCATCCGGCAGGGCCGATGTGGGCCAGTCGTCGGGCGAATGCGATGTGGTATTCTGATCCTCGCCGCTCATTGGTCCTTTCCCCGCCGCCTGTGGCCCCTATATGGTTTTAGTAGAAAAGGAGAGCAGGTGCGAATTTCGTCGTTATTTCTGGTCGTTGCAGCATTGGCCGTGTCCGGCATGGGTTCATTGGCGCCGGTCGGGGGCAATCCGGAAACCGCCGCCCTGCCACCCTCGACCCGCGAGCCGGCACCGGCCCCGCCCCCCGCGCCGGCCCCGAAGGGTGTGCAAAGCTTTGCCGCCGATGACGTCGATCCGGCCGAATTCCTGTGGAAATTGCGGCCTTTGGTGGTGTTCGCGGATACCGCCGACGATCCGGCATATGTGCAGCAGATGGCGGCAATTCTGCGCGATCCGGGACCCTTGGCGGTGCGCGATGTCGTGGTCATCACCGACACCGACCCATCGACCTCAAGCCTGTGGCGCACCATGCTGAATCCGCAAGGATTTTCGCTGGTTCTTCTGGACAAGGACGGACAGGTGAAGCTGCGCAAGCCGCTGCCGTGGGACGTGCGCGAGATCAGCCGCGCCATCGACAAGTTTCCGCTGCGCCGGCAGGAAATCGGCCGCGCCGGGCTGACGCCTTGATTCTTGCGCATAAGCCGCCCGGCGCCTATATTTCCATTATCGAAAGGGAGTGTCTGCAATGAGCGCAACCTATAACCCACCGCCGATCAAGGTTCGGACTGGTCCGAAACCCGGTTACTGACGGCCGCCCGCCGTCCGGTGCCGTCGATATTGACGCTGATGGCCGCCAGCGCGGCCTCGCCCAGATCAATGGCGCCCAGCTTCAACTGAATATAGTCGCGGTACATGCCCGCCGCCCGCTTGGCCCCGATGTGATCGGGATTCAGGGCGCGCAGATCCTCGATCATCGCGGAAATGGCATTCAACTGGCTGTAATACAGCACGACCGGATCCACGGTATCGCGCGGCAAAACGTGGATATCCCCGACAATCGCCCGGAAAATCGCGTCGTTGTTCTCGGTCGGGATCACCGGGAAATAGCCCTGTTCGGTTTCGATCCGCTGCGCGATCGCGGCGCCGTAGCTGTGCAGATCGTCGCGCCGCAGCGCCGCCAGATAGGCGCGGATCTCGGCATAGATGGCGCGCTGCACATCGCGCACCCGCGCCGCCCGCAGCGCCGCATCGCGCCGCCGGTTCTGCCAGGCCACCACCCACCAGCCGACGGCAAGAAACAGCCCCGCGACAAGCGAAGCCTGCGCCTGCGGGGCGAGTATCTGGTCCAGCGGCGGCGTCATCCACGCCACCTTGCGGCGTCATCGCCGGAAAAAGAACCGCCGCCCGGGCACAGGGCACGGACGGCGAGGGTCTTGAACGATCGCCCGGCCGGTGAAGCGGCCGGGCGGCTGTTATCAGTATGCCGGGCGGCAAACGCCAGCGTCGTCGCAGAGCGCACCGGCTGCCGCGCCACCGACGGCACCGACGACCGGGTCCTTGTCGAAGGCTTTGGCGGCGACGGCGCCACCGATGGCGCCAATGGCCGCACGCTGAGAGTCGGCCGAAGCATAGGTGCCCGGCTGGCACGCCGCCAAGGTCGAGATGACCAGAAGGGCCGCACCGACCCCGGCGAAACGAACGGATTTCTGCATAGTAGACTGCCTCTGTTTGACTCGGCGGAATATTCCGCGTCGAGAAGTTTCGATATGGCGCTTTTGACATGCGCAGCGCCAAAGACATAGCAACAACGGCGTGAGCCGGCAAAGGGTTGCCGAGGAACACCAAACCGTGTTTTCCGCATAAACCGGCTGTTGCCGTTTCGCAACGCCGAGGTCATGCGTCCTCCGCGTCGTCATCGTTCCAGTCATCGTCATCCCAGCCGAAATCCGGCGGATTGTCCGGGGCGAAAAGTTCCGGAAAGCCGGCCTCGGCCCGTTTCATGTCGACCTGCAACAACTGCTCGTAACTGGTCGGGTCCAGCTTGCCGACGGCCACCACCTCGCGGTTCAAAAGCCATGACAGCCGGCCGGCGTCCAGATTGCCGCGCTCAAACGGCTGATCGCCGAAATAGTCTATCAACGCCGCCAGAAACGCGGCGTCGGCGCGCTTGTCCAAGGGCGCGCGGTCCCGGAACCGCTCGCGCACGATCAGCTTGGTCGCGCCTTTCTTGTTGGCGCGGCGGATGGTGAATTGCAGATCCGAGGACGGAAGCCGGCCGGGGAAGCCGCGATGTTTCAGCATGTCAGTCCCCGAATTCGTGGCGCCAACCGGCGCGGGCGCGGCAGGAACCACGGGCGGACGTCCCGCCCGTGGGAGTTACAGAATGCGCGAACCTCAGTTCGGGCCGTATTTGCCCTGATACACCGGCTCGACCGTGACGGGGGCCGGGGTGACGACGGTTTCCTCACGCTTCTGGCAGGCGGCGGTGAAAGCGACGCCGGCAAGCACCATCGCAAGAACGACTTTCTTCGACATTGAATCAAGCTCCTGTATGACGGGCGCATTGGCCCGCATTTTGTTGTGTTGTCCCTCGTCCTGATCAGGGCGAGTTGCGCAAGTGTAGCTGTCACAAGGATTTTCCGACAGATATCTGCAACTGGCCCGGCACTGGCCACGGATCTATGTGGCTTCGCTGCATCATCGGCGGAACCACGCATCAGAACACTTCCCATCGGCAGGATCCCGCCGCCAGATCGGGGGCGAAGGTTTCAAACACCTGAATGACCTCGGGGTCGGCATCGCCGAAGGCGACCGGCCGGTCGGCGATCGAGATGATGATCTGCTGGGGCACCGGGCCGGGAACGGCGATCCGGGGCAGGGCGAAATGCTCGCACAGCCACAGCATGTCCTTCAGCAGCGGATCGTCGGGCAGGGGGCGGTCGGAATCGGCGGTTTCGTCATCACCGTCCGGCGCCTCGGCCCCAGGATCAGGATCGGGATCGGGCGGCGCGGGTGCGGCCGCCACCTCATCGGGAACCGGCGCGGTTTCCGGTGCAGCCTCTGCCGTGATGTCGGGTGCGGTGATGTCGGGCAGGTCGGTGGGTTCGGCGAAAATCTGATCCTCGGGGATCATGCCGTCATCCGCGCCATCATCCGCACCATCATCCACGCCGTCATCTACTGGCGGCTCGGGTATGGCGGGGACCCGCGCGGCCAGATCGGGGGCGACGAAGCGAAAGCGCGCGGTCAGACCGGAAGACCCCGGGGCGTTGTTGATCACCTCGTCCAGCGTCGCCTTCATGCCCGAGGGCAGGGTGATCTCTGCGGCCATCGCGGGCAGCGCGATGATGGCCGCAAGCAGCGCGCCTGTTCCGGTTCTCATGTTCCGGTTCTCATGGCTTCACCCCCGCGCGGGTGCCAGAATCTGCCGCTGGCCGCCGCGTCCCTGTTCCTGCCTGTTTTCGGCAAGGTTAGTCCGGCGCCGGGCCCGAGGAAAGCCCCATCGCCGCTTGCGGTCATTGGGTGGGGCGCGGGCGCCACGACGAAAGTTTCGCTTGACCCGGGCGGCGGCTGACGGCAATGCGCGGGTCATGGGAATGACCGTTGATCTTGGTGCGATCGTGGCGAACTGGCGGGCCTTGGCCGCGCTGGCCCCGGCGGCGCGGCCCGGCGCCGTCGTCAAGGCGAACGCCTATGGCCTTGGCGCCGAGCGGGTCGGACCGGCGCTTGCCACAGCCGGCGCGCGCGATTTCTTTGTCGCCATCGCCGCCGAAGGCGCCGCGCTGCGCCGCGCCCTTGGTCCGGGGCCGCGCATCTTCGTGCTCAGCGGTCATATGAACGGCATGGCCGGGGTTCTGGATCAGGCGGATCTGGTCCCGGTCCTGAACAGCCCCGAGCAATTTCACCGCGATCTGCTGCTGCGCGCCGGAAAGCCCTTCGCGATCCAGTTGGACAGCGGCATGAACCGGCTGGGGATCGAGCCGGGCGAATGGGCCGCGATCCGCGCCGAAGCCGTCGCCCGCCCGGTGCGGGACGCGGGCCAGGCGTCGGGGCAAGGGCGGGGGCCGGCGCTGGTCATGTCGCATCTGGCCTGCGCCGACGAACCCGCCCATCCGATGAATCCGCGCCAACTGGCCGCGTTCGTGGACATGACCCGCGATCTGGGCGTGCCGCGCAGCCTCGCCGCGACCGGCGGCATTCTGCTGGGGCCGGAGTATCACTTTGACCTGACCCGGCCGGGCGTCGGTCTTTATGGCGGGCTGCCCTTCGCGGATGCCCGCCCGGTGGTGCGGCTTGCGCTGCCGGTCATCCAGACCCGGCGGGTCGCGCCCGGCGAAACCGTCGGCTATGGCAACGCCTGGACCGCAGGGCGCGAATCGCGCGTCGCCACGGTCGCGGCCGGCTATGCCGATGGTCTTTTGCGCAGCCTTTCGGGGTCAGGCGCCCGGCTTTGGGCGGGCGACAGGGCCTGCCCGATCATCGGGCGGGTGTCGATGGATCTGATCACGGTCGATGTCACCGATCTGGCCGATATCCCGGAAGCCCTTGATATTCTTGGACCTCATCAGGGTGTCGATGCGCTGGCTGATGCGGCAGGCACGATCGGTTATGAAATCCTGACCAGTCTTGGCGACCGCTATCCGCGCACCTATCTGCCGGTGCCGGCGGAACCGGGCGCTGCGCGGCCGCATGCGGCGCCGGCGGCGTAACCCGGCTCATCCGTGAAACTTTGCCCATCCGGGCCGCGTTTTCACGTCAACCCTCACGTCAACCCCTTGTGGAAATCCCGCGCGCTTGTCACGATGTATTGAGGTATTGAGCCTTTGCCCGACAATCAGGAGAAGCCTTTGGGATCTGTCCCTCCGCCCCCCGCCACCACGTCCCCCGTTGCAGCTGGCGAAATGCTTCTGGAATATCCCGACAATCGCAAGCTGATCGACCTGTGTGGCCCGCATGACCGCCACCTTGCCCGGATCGAACAGGCGCTGGGGGTGCACATCCTGCACAGCGGCAACCGGCTGGCGGTGGTCGGCCCGCCCGAGGCGCAGGCCGACGCCGCCGCGATCCTGAACAGTCTTTACGCGCGCCTTGAACAGGGCCGCCCGGTCGAGATGGGCGAGGTCGAGGCCGCGTTGCGCATGGGCGTCGATAGCGGCGACGATCTGAGCCCGTCCGAACAGATCGAGATGTTCGGCGCCGGCAATTACGAATTGCGCACCCGCAAGAAATCGGTCGAGCCGCGCACCGACGCGCAAAAGGCCTATGTCCGCGCCCTGTTCGAGAATGAGCTGGCCTTTGGCATCGGCCCGGCGGGCACTGGCAAGACCTATCTGGCGGTCGCCGTCGGCGTGACCATGCTGATCGGCGGTCATGTCGACCGGATCATACTGTCCCGACCCGCCGTCGAGGCGGGCGAGCGTCTGGGCTTTCTGCCCGGTGACATGAAGGAAAAGGTCGATCCCTACATGCAGCCGCTTTACGACGCGCTGAACGATTTCCTGCCCTCGAAGCAGATGCAGAAGCTGATGGAGGAAAAGCGTATCGAGATCGCGCCCCTGGCCTTCATGCGCGGCCGCACGCTGGCCAGCAGCTTTGTCGTGCTAGACGAGGCGCAGAACGCCACCACCATGCAAATGAAGATGTTCCTGACCCGTCTGGGCGAGGGCTCGCGCATGGTGATCACCGGCGACCGCACCCAGATCGACCTGCCGCGTGGTGTCGGCTCGGGCCTGACCGAGGCGGAAAAGATCCTCAAGGGCGTGCCGGGTATCAGCTTCAGCTATTTCACCTCGAAGGACGTGGTGCGTCACCCGCTGGTCGCCCGCATCATCGAAGCCTATGACGCCGAGGACGCCGCCGCCCTTGCCCGGGGCGAGACGCCCGACGACCGCACCGCCCGCATTCCCCGGCGGGAGCCGCGCAATGTCTGATCGGTCCGAGGAATATTTCGAACATGACGAGCACGCCGCCGGTCCCATCGATTGCGTGATCGAGGATGACCGCTGGCTTGACATCAACCTGCCGCTGCTGGCCGACATGGCGGCGCGGGCGACGCTGGACTGGTTGTCGCTGGACCCGAACAAGGTCGAGATCGTGTGCCTTGCCTGCGACGACGCCCGCATCGCGACGCTGAACGCGAGCTTTCGCGGCAAGCCCACGCCGACCAATGTGCTGTCATGGCCCGCCGTCGCCGCCGTGCCGCGTCAACCCGGCGAGACGCCGCGCCTGTCCGACCCGATGGGTTTCGAGGGTGCGCTTGGCGATATCGCGATCGCGTGGGAAACCTGCGCGGCCGAGGCGGTGGCGCAGGGCAAACCCATGCCAAGCCATGTCATCCATTTGCTGATCCATTCGATCCTGCATCTTGCGGGTTATGATCATATCGACGAAATGGACGCCGAAAACATGGAAAGCGTCGAACGCCAGATCCTTGCCGGACTGGAAATTCCCGACCCTTACGCAGATGAAAAGGTAGTGTCATGAATCCCGCGGAAACCGGAGGGTCCGAGACCCACGGCGCAGAGGCCCCGCAAGAACAGCCCCGAAGTCCGGGGCTGACCAACCGCGACGACCCGCGCGGCCTGCCACCCCGGCCGGCGCTGCCGCTGGGACCCGTGCCGGCGGGATGGGCCGACGGGACCGACGGGGATGGGCGCGACCTGCCGCAGTCGCGGGGCTTTCTGGGGCGGATTCTGGACGCTTTTTCGGGCGCGACCGAGGCCGAGCCCGACGGGCCGGTCGCGGTCTCGGAACCGGCGGGCGGTCTGGGCAGCGGCACTATGCCCGGTATGGTCAACCTGCGGCGGATGCGGGTCGACGACGTGGCGGTGCCCAAGGCGGAAATCGTCGCCGTTCCGGTCACCATCGGGCTGGATGAACTGGTCGAGACCTTTCGCGAACACGGCTTTTCGCGCATTCCGGTGTTCCGGGGAACGCTGGACAGCCCGCTTGGGCTGCTCCACCTCAAGGACCTGGCGCTGAAATACGGCTTTGGGGCCAATCCCGGCCGCAAATTCCTGCTGCGTCCGATGCTGCGCCCGATGCTTTACGTGCCGCCCTCGATGCCGATCGGGGTGCTTTTGCAGCAGATGCAGCAAAAGCGCATTCACATGGCGCTGGTCATTGATGAATATGGCGGCGCCGACGGGCTTGTCACCATCGAGGACCTGATCGAACAGGTCATCGGCCAGATCGAGGACGAACATGACGAGGCCGACGGCGGCCTTTGGGTCGAGGAAAAGCCGGGCGAGTGGCTTATTCAGGCCCGCGCGCCGCTTGAGGATGTCGAACGGGAAACCGGGCTGACACTGGCCAATGGCGAGGAAGGCGACGAGGTCGATTCCATCGGCGGGCTGGTTTTCATGCTGACCGGCCGGGTGCCGGTCCGGGGCGAGGTGATCCGCCATCCCTCGGGCGCGGAATTCGAGATCGTCGACGCCGATCCGCGCCGGATCAAACGCTTGCGGCTGCGGCTGCCCTCGCCGCCAAAGCAGGACAGCTAGGCGGAAAGCCTCGCGGGTCGCTGGTTGGGCAGTCAGGCGGGCAGTTAAGTGGGCAGTTTGGCGGCCAATTTGGCAGCTTGGGCGGGCTCAGCCGATGGCGAAGGCCGGCGGGTAGGTCAGCGTCGCCTTGTCGGGCAGGGGCGCGCCGATCAGGTCAAGCGCCATCTGATAGGGCCCGGCATAGCGGCTTTCCCAGCCGACATGCTGAAAGCCGAAGCGGCCGTAAAACACCGGATCGCCGACCACCACCACCACGCTGCCCTGTGCGGCGTCAAGCGCCGCCCGCACCAGATCGCTGCCAAGGCCGCGGCCCTGCAACGCCGGATGGACCGAGACCGGCGCCAGACACAATGCCGGAACGGGGGCGCGGACCCGGGACAGACCGACATGGCCCGCGACATGTGCCCCCGCCATCGCCACCAGCGAATGCACCAGATCGCCGTCGGCGCGCAATTTGTCGACGATCCGCGCCTCGGCATCGGTCGGAAAGGCTCGGGTGACCAGCGATCTGATCCCGGGAAGGTCGGCGGCGACTTCGGGCCGTATCACCGGATCGGCAAGCCGGGCATTATAGTCGCGGCGAATGCCGGCGGTGGCCTGCCCCCAGTGGTTGCCGCTGATCCGTTCCTGATGATGGGCAAAGGCCTCGCTGTCGGCAAAAGCCTCATCCACCCGCCAATTCGCGTCGTCCCCCGCCGGTTCGGCCGAAAAACCGATGCAGCCGGGTTCGTTCCGGGTGGTTTCGGCATGGCCGGGCAGGATCGCCGCGATCCGCTTCGCGGCCTCGGGGTCGACCGGGCCGAACGTTCCATCGACGATGTAGACCTGTCCCCGCATCGGCGGCACCTTTTCCGATTGACGACGCCGAACGCGCCGACGAAAGCAAACAAACAAGGCATGAATGGCCGATTTCCGGCATAAGAAATCTGTGCCATTGCCGGGCCCGCTTGTCAAATATCAACTCGGTTCTGGCGGATTGACGCGGAATCGCAGATGCAACGGCCAAGACGTCTGTTATGGCGCGACTTTTCCTGATTCCGCTTGGGGCGGATCCGCCGCGTGCGGCAGGAGAGCAGGGACGGGAATTTCGGATCGGCGGCGGCCAGGTTCCGGTCCTTGCCGGGGCGCGCGCTCGGGCGCTGACCGGCGGTTGACGGGGCAGAGGTTTCAGCGCTTCATTTGCCGACCGGGCCGGAGACGGAAGCGCCTTTTCGGCGGGGCAAGAGTTTCCGGTCAAAAACACCAGCTTGAAAGGCGGATGCACTTGCGGCCGGTCTCCGGCAGTCCCCGCCGTCGTCAACCCCCGTGACCGTGCCGAGAACGACAGCCGAGGCCGCCCGCGCCTGAATATCGGTCATGATTGCGGCGTGCGCGACCGGTTTGGCCGGCGCCGCGATAACAGCCGTATCGGCGCGTTAAGAAAGCCGGTGGATCAGCGCCGTCGCGCAGGCCGGGTTGCGGCTTTTGGTGCCGGCGATCACGTAAAGATAAAGCTCGCGACCATCGGCCATCCGCCGCGCCTCGGCCGCCCATTTGTCCAGCCCGGCCGCGTCATAACCGTTGTCGACGTCCTGTGTGCCCATCAGCCGCGCATAGGCGAAATCGGCTGTCTGCACGTCGATATCGGGAAATTTGCTGTCCATGGCCCGAACCAGGGCGATATTGCGCGCGCGGCACAGATCGGCGGCCTCGGGCGCGCAGAAACTGTCATGGCGCGCCTCGATCGCGTGGCGCAGGGGCAAACCGTCCTGTTCTTCGGGCAGCAGCGCCAGAAAGGCGGCGAAATCCTCGGCGTCGAATTGCTTGGTCTCGGCAAATTGCCAATTGATCGGACCCAGCTTGGTCCCCAGTCGGGTGATGCCGGAATTCAGAAACCTGTCGATGCTCTCGGCCCCCTCGGCGAGCTTCCGGCGGCTGGTCGCAAAGCGGCTGGCCTTGACGGCGAAGCTGAAATCATCGGGGGTTTCGTCATGCCATTTCTGGAAACTTTCCGGCTTTTGACTGCCGTAATAGGTGGCGTTGATCTCGATACTGGTCAGCGCGCGGCTGGCATATTCCAGCTCGCGTTTCTGGGGCAGGTCGGCAGGATAGAACACGCCCTTGCGCCATTCCGGAAAATTCCAGCCGCCAATGCCGATGCGGATCCTGCCCATGATGTCCCCTTATGAACGGCTGTCGGTGCGAACGGGTGTTGAGCGGGTTAATGTTCGGCCAGACAGAATTCGTGATCGGCCAGCGAGGCCAGCACGTAACAATCGCCGGCGTCCCCCGGGCCGGTGCAGCCTTCGGAGATGCGGGTCAACTCGGCCTCCAGCGTCTGGAGCCGTGCAATGCGTCCCCGCACATCGGCAAGCTGGGCGCGTGCCATGCGGTTCGCTTCCAGACAGGACCGGTCCGGGTGGTCCTGCAACTCGATCAGCGCGGCGATGGCCTCGATCGAAAAGCCCAGATCACGAGCGTGGCGGATGAACCCCAGCTTTTCCATTTCGGCCTTGCCATAGCGGCGCTGATTCCCCTCGGTCCGTTCCGGCGCGGCCAGAAGGCCCATGCCTTCGTAATAGCGGATGGTCGGAACCTTGACGCCGGTCCGGCGGGACATCTCACCGATGGAGAACATGACGATCACCTGTTCAATCTATAGTCACTAGAGAAATTTAGGTGCATCCTGGGTGAGAAGCAAGGGGCCGGTCAGGCAGGAGGTTTCCGAATGGCGTGCGGTTTGACGGAGCCGCGCGCGGTCAGCGGCGGTCACGGGGTTATCGCGCGGAAGCCGATCCTGTTTATGGGACGGCGGCGGCAGCTGGCAAGATCGCGGATATTGCCGGCGGTCCGCCGTATTCCGCGACCGAAACGCTCACCTGCCGAACCGCGCCGGCCGAATTTTATGGTTCCAGAGGATCGGCGATAGGGCGCGCGTGAAGGGGGTGGGTCACTCCCACTCGATCGTCCCCGGCGGTTTTGACGTAATGTCATAGGTCACCCGGTTGATGCCCTTGACCTCGTTGATGATCCGCGTTGCCGTTTCGCCCAGAAACTCATGCGTGAAGGGATAGTAATCTGCCGTCATTCCGTCGACCGAGGTCACGGCGCGGAGCGCGCAGGCGTAATCATAGGTGCGGCCGTCGCCCATCACGCCGACCGTGCGGACCGGCAGGATCGCGACGAAAGCCTGCCAGATCTCGTCGTAAAGACCGTGTTTACGGATCTGGTCGATATAGACCGCATCGGCGCGGCGCAGGATTTCCAGCTTCTCGCGGGTGATCTCGCCCGGGCAGCGGATGGCAAGGCCGGGGCCGGGGAAGGGATGGCGGCGGATGAATTTTTCCGGCAGGCCAAGCTCGCGGCCCAAGGCCCGGACCTCGTCCTTGAAAAGCTCGCGCAAGGGTTCGACCAGCTTCAGTCCCATCTTTTCGGGCAGCCCGCCGACATTGTGGTGGCTTTTGATCGTGACCGAAGGCCCGCCCGAAAAGCTGACGCTTTCGATCACGTCGGGATACAGCGTGCCTTGCGCCAGAAACTCGGCGCCCTCGATCTGACCCGCGTATTTCTGGAACACGTCGATGAACAGTTTTCCGATGGTCTTGCGCTTGACCTCGGGGTCGGTGACGCCTTCCAGCGCGGTCAGGAACAGTTCGGATTCGTCGGCATGGATCAGCGGGATGTTGTAATTGTCCCGGAACATGGAGACGACTTCCTCGGCCTCGTTCTGGCGCAGAAGGCCGTGATCGACGAAGACGCAGGTCAGGTTGTCGCCGATCGCCTCGTGGATCAGAACCGCGGCGACGGATGAATCGACGCCGCCCGACAGCCCGCAGATCACCTTTTTGTCGCCGACCTGTTCGCGGATCTTGCGGATCGCCTCGTCCTTGTAGGATGCCATGGTCCAGTCGCCGGTGAACCCGGCGAGGCGCACGAAATTCTCCAGCATCTGGCGGCCGTTCGGGGTGTGGTGCACCTCGGGGTGAAACTGGACGCCGTAGAAATTGCGCGTCTCGTCCGCGATCATGGCGAAGGGGGCATTGGGCGATGTGCCGATGACCTCGAAATCGGGTGCGAGGCTGGTGACGCGGTCGCCATGGCTCATCCAGACCTGTTCACGCTCTGACAGGCCGGCGAAGATGCCGTCCTTTCTGTGGCCGGGCGCCGGGGTGACATAGGCGCGGCCGTATTCGGCATGATGGCCGCCTTCGACCTTGCCGCCAAGCTGCTGGGTCATGACCTGCTGGCCGTAGCAGATGCCGAAGATCGGGACGCCCATTTGCCAAAGCGCCTCAGGCGCGCGGGGGCTGCCCGCGCGGGTCACGCTGTCGGGACCGCCCGACAGGATCACGGCTTGCGGGGCCAGGTCGCGCAGCGTGGCGTCGGTCACGTTCTGATAGGGCAGGATTTCGCAATAGACGTTCAACTCGCGCAGGCGGCGCGCGATGAGCTGCGTCACCTGAGAGCCGAAGTCGATGATGAGAAGGCGCTGATGCTGGGTCATGGCGAGGGAATATGCCGCGCGCGGCGGCACGGCAAGGGGGGAAGGGCGGGGCGCTGCCCCGCACCCCGGGATATTTTCGCAAGGAAGATGCGTCAGCGTTCCGGCAGAAGACCGCGCGGGGCGAAGCGCAGGACCAGAAGCAGGATCAGGCCCATCATCACCAGACGCATATGGGCGCTGGCCTCGACCAGTTGCTGGCGCACCACGCTTTCGCCCATCAGGCTGGTCAGCCCGCCCATCAGCGCCGGCCCCCAGACCTCGGCCTTGATCCAGACGAACCACATCAGCAGCGCCCCCAGAACCGCGCCCCAGTTGTTGCCCGAGCCGCCGACGACGACCATCAGCCAGACGATGAAGGTGTATTGCAGCGGGTTATAGCCCGATGGCCACAACAGGCCGTTCTTGGTCACGAACAGCGCGCCGGCGATGCCGATGACCGCGCTGCCGAGGATAAAGACCTGAAGGTGGCGGGCGGTGACATCCTTGCCCATCGCCTCGGCCGCGGTTTCATTGTCGCGGATCGCGCGCATCATCCGGCCCCAGGGCGAGTTCAGCGCGAATTCGGCCAGCGTGACGATGGCGAACAGGATCAGCGCGAAGGTCAGGCTGTAGCCGATCTTGACCCAGATCGTGCTGGCCGTGGTCAGGTCCAGCCCCCAGGCGGCGGCGCGGGCCTGAAACGACGGGTCCGATTGCAGCGCAACCTCGGATCCGACCGGCCATGGCCGCGGGATCGGCGAGACGCCCTTGACGCCCCGGGTCAGCCATTCCTCGTTCCGCATGACCGCGACGATGATTTCGCCGATGCCCAGCGTGGCGATGGCGAGGTAATCGGAACGCAGGCCAAGCGCCACCTTGCCGATGGCCCATGCCGCGATCGCCGCAAAGATGCCGCCGACCAGAAAGGCCAGCCAGACCGGCAGCTTCAGCCCGCCGAGATAGCCGTAAGCGGCGGGGTTGTTCGCCTCGATCGCCAGGGCGGCGGGATCAAAGACATAGCGATAGACGACCAGCCCGACGATCAGGATCGCCGTCACCACCAGACCGCGGGCGCGGATCCGCATCCGGTGCCAGACCAGTGCCGCAAGCGCCAGCGTGCCAAGCCCGATCAGAAGCGCAAAGACCATGCGCACCCCGCCCGCGGCCCATGCCCCCGGCACCGGCGGCATCGAGATCAGCACCGGCGCCAGACCGCCAAGCGCGAAAAACCCGACCACGCCGACGTTGAACAGCCCCGCGTAACCCCATTGCATGTTCACCCCAAGGGCGACGATGGCATAGATCAGCCCGACGTTCAGGATCTCGAGCGCGGTGCTCCAACTGCCCGAGAACATGGCGTTTCGGGTCGTCCCCTCAAGCACGAACAGGGTGGCGAGACCCAGAAACAGCAGGGGGCTGCGCCAGACGCCACCAGCGGCGGCCTCGGCCTGACGGGATTGCGCATTGGCCATGATCCGCCCCTTTTCTCAATAAGCCTTGCCGCGGAACAGGCCGGTCGGCCGGAACAGCAGCACCACGATCAGGATCACGAAACTGACCGAGAATTTATATTCGGTGGACAGAAGTTGCAGCAGGCCGTCGGGTTGCCAGTCCGGGAACAGATAGCCCGCGACCTTCTTCCACGGATAGGTGACTGCGACCTCGGAAAAGGCGACCAGAAAGCCGCCGACGACCGCGCCCAGCGGATTGCCCAGCCCGCCGACGATGGCGGCGGCGAAGATCGGCAGCAGAAGCTGGAAATAGTTGAAAGCCTTGAAGCTTTTGTCCAGACCGTACAGCGTGCCCGCGATGGTGGCCAGCGCGGCTGCAATGATCCATGTCATGCGGACGACCTTTTCCGGCTCGATCCCCGACAGAAGCGCCAGATCCTCGTTATCCGAAAACGCCCGCATCGCCTTGCCCGACCGGGTGCGGTTCAGAAAACGGAACAGGATCACGCAGATGACGGCGGCGGCGACCAGCGTGATGACCTGGGTCGAGCGCAGGGCGAGGGGCTCGGAAAGGCCGCTCCAGGCGCGGAACTCGGCGGCGGTGATGATAAAGCGCGTGCCGTCGTCGAAATTAATGTCGCCGACCCCGACCAGCACCCGGGTCACGCCGTTCATCACGAACATCACCCCGATCGAGGCCATGACCAGCACGATCGGCGCTGATTTGCGCTTGCGGTAATAGCGATAGACGGCGCGGTCGGTCAGCAGCACGAAAACGGCCGTCACGGCGATCCCGAAGGGCAGGGCGAGAAGCGCGGTCGGCAGGGGGCCGAAGCCGATGCCGGCCCGTTGCATGGCCCATGTCACCATGATCGTGATCGCGGTGCCGAAGGCCATGGTGTCGCCATGCGCGAAGTTGGAAAACCGCAGGATGCCGTAGATCAGCGTCACCCCCAGCGCGCCCAGCGCAAGCTGCGCGCCATAGGCGCTTGCCGGAATGATCACGTAATTGAGGATGGCCACAAGGGCGTTCAGGATATCCAAGGTCGGTCCGCTCCGTCAGTGGGCATGCAGGGTCCGGGCCGCACTGGCGCGGTCGATCGGGTCAGGCACCGGATCGGCGCGGCGGCGGACCTGAAAACGGGTTTGTGAGGCATCGGTCTAGCCCCCGAGGAAGGTGCGCCGGACCTCGTCATTGGCCATCAGCTCGCGGCCGGTGCCGGTATGGGCGTTGCGGCCCTGCACCAGCACATAGGCCTTGTCGGCGATGTTCATGGCCTGCTGGGCGTTCTGTTCGACCATCAGGACCGGCAAGCCGCCGCGGGCGATGGCGATGATGCGGTCGAAAAGCTCGTCCATCACGATGGGGCTGACCCCGGCGGTCGGTTCGTCCAGCATCAGAAGGCTGGGCCGGGTCATCAGGGCGCGGCCCACGGCGACCTGCTGGCGCTGACCGCCCGACAATTCGCCCGCCGCCTGTTTGCGTTTTTCGGCCACGGCGGGGAACAGCTCATAGACCTGTTCCATGGTCTGGCGGATATCGTCGTTGCGGATGAAGGCGCCCATTTCAAGGTTCTCCTCGACCGTCATCGAGGGGAAGATGTTGCGCACCTGCGGCACGAAGCCCATGCCGGCCCGGACCCGGTCCTGCGGGTTCAGCGCGGTGATGTCGCGCCCGTCCAGCCGGACCGAGCCGCCGCGCAGGTCCAGCATCCCGAACAGCGCCTTCATGGCGGTGGATTTCCCGGCGCCATTGGGGCCGACGATGACCGCGATCTCGCCCTTGTCGACGGCGATGGTGCAGTCATGCAGGATGTCGGGGCCCTTGCCATAGCCGCCGGACATCGCCTCGCCGATCAGGAACGGATCGCCCGCGCGCCCCGGACCGACCGGCCCCGAGCGGCGGGTGCTGTCGATTTCGCCGCCGCCACGCGGGTTCACCACCGAAGCATCGCGGTTGCCACGATTGCCGAAGGTCGGGTCCGCGTTGCTCATGCGCCCAGCATCTCCTTGTTCTTCAGGCCGGTGCCCAGATATGCCTCGATCACCGCTTCGTTCTGCATGATCTGATCGGCCGACCCCTCGGCCAGCACCTTGCCCTCGGCCATGACGATCACCGGATCGCAAAGCCGGGCGATGAAATCCATGTCGTGCTCGATCACGCAGAAAGTATAGCCACGTTCGCGGTTCAGGCGCTGAATGGCGTCGGCGATGGTGCCCAGAAGCGTGCGGTTCACGCCGGCGCCGACCTCATCCAGAAACACGACCTTGGCGTCGACCATCATCGTCCGGCCAAGCTCCAGCAGCTTTTTCTGACCGCCCGAGAGGTTGCCGGCACGCTCGTCGGCCAGATGGTCGATGGTCAGGAAATCCAGCACCTCATCGGCGCGGGCGCGCAACGCGCGTTCCTCGGACCGGATGCGACCGCGCGCGAACCATGTGTTCAGCAGCGATTCACCGGCCTGATTGCCGGGCACCATCATCAGGTTCTCGCGCACCGTCATCGAGGCAAACTCATGCGCAAGCTGGAAGGTGCGCAAAAGACCGCGGTGGAACAGCGTATGCGGCGGCAGCCCGGTGATGTCGGCGCCATCCATGAAAACCCGGCCGGAAGTTGGTTCAAGAACCCCGGCGATCACATTGAAAAGCGTGGATTTTCCGGCGCCGTTAGGCCCGATCAGTCCGGTGATCGACCCGGTCTTGATTTCAAGACTCGCGCCATCGACGGCACGAAAGCCGCCAAAATGCTTGTGCAGATCCTCAACCCGGATCATCTGTTGTCAACTTCCCTGTCAGTTCCTGCCGGTCGGGCAGAAGGTCCCGTTTTCGGGATTTTTGGTTGGATCGCCGCGACCCGGAAACGGGTTCCGGGTCGCGTCATTCATGCGCGTGCCTCAGCGATAGCCGACGACGTCCATCTTGCCATCCTTGAAGGCGATCTCACGATAGCGGCCGGCGGATTCGCCCGGGCCGACCAACTCGACCGCGGTCGCGCCGTCATAGTCGATGTCGGTGCCGGCGGCCAGCAGCTCCAGCCCCTTGGCCAACTCGCCGGGCAGGATCTTTTCACCGGGACCGTTGGCCACGTCCATGACCTTGTCCTTGTAGACCTTGGGATCCGAGGATTTCGCCGCCTGCATCGCCAGCATGATCAGCGCCGCCGCATCATAGGATTCGCTGGCGAAGGCCGCGGTGCCGTCGAAATCCGCCGCCTTGGCCATTTCGACGAACTTGTCGCGGCCCGGGCCTTCGGCGGCCGGGTTCTGTCCGAAGGATCCGGTCAGCTCGGGGCCGAAGTTGGTTTCCAGCGCCTGCGCGACCATGCCGTCGGTAAAGACGAAGGTGTTGAAGGCGCCCGAGTCGATGGCGCCGCGCAGCACGCCCGCGCCGCCCTGATCGACGTAACCCGCGATCACCAGCGCGTCACCGCCTGCCGCCGCCAGCGCCGCGACCTCGGCCGAATAATCGGCCTTGCCGTCGTCATGCGGGGCGGTGATCGTGACATTGCCGCCCTTGGCCTTGAAGGCCGCGTCGAAGCTGTCGGCCAGACCCTTGCCGTAGTCGTTGTTGGTATAGGTGACGGCGACATTCTTGATGTTATGCTCAAGAATGATGTCGGTCATCACTTCGCCCTGACGAGCGTCCGAGGGCGAGGTGCGGAAGAAATAGCCCTGATCCTCGATCGTCGACAGGGCCGGCGAGGTCGCCGAGGGCGAAATCATCACCATCCCGTTCGGCACCGCGACGTTCTGAAGGCTGGCGATCGTTTCGCCCGAGCACATGCCCCCGACGATGCCGTTCACCTTGTCGGCGGTCACCAGACGCTCGACCGCGGCGGTCGCGGCGGCGGCATCGGCGCAGGTGTTGTCGGCGGTCACCACGGTCACGGTCGAGCCGTCCAGCAGCTTGCCGCTGTCATTGACCTCTTTGACGGCCAGTTCGGCGCCTTTTTGCATCGCCGGCGCCATCGATTCCAGCGGTCCGGTAAAGCCCAGCGACAGGCCGATCTTGATGTCCTCGGCCGAAGCGGCGCCCGCCAAAAGGCCGGTCGCTGCCGTGGCCAGCAGCAGTTTTTTCATGTTGTTCACTCCCAGTTGGAACAAGTTCCTGCACAGAGGTTAAAAGCCCCGCGCTGAAAAAGAAAGCCGATAGAATACGTCGTTCTGACGATTATCACGTCACTTTGCCCGCTGCTGGGCAACCTCGGCCGGTGCCTCGCCGCCCGAGGTGCCACGCTCGCGGTAGGGGGTGGTGCCGTAAAGCGCCCGGTAGCATTTCGAGAAATGCGACGGGCTGGCGAAACCGCAGGCAAGCGCCACCTCGATCACCGAAAGATTGGTCTGCATCAAAAGGTTGCGCGCCCGCGCCAAACGGGTTTCCATGTAATAGCGTTTCGGGCTGCGGTTCAGATAGCGGCGGAACAGCCGTTCCAGTTGACGGGTGGACATGCCGGCCTCGTCGGCAAGCTGGGCCGGGCTGATCGGGTCCTCGAGGTTCGATTCCATGCGCAGGATCACCGCCGCAAGCCGCGGATGGCGCACGCCGATTCGGGTCGGGATCGACAGGCGCTGGCTGTCCTGCCCGGTGCGGATGGCCGTATAGATCAACTGATCGGCGACGTTGGTGGCAAGATCCTCGCCATGTTCCTGCGCGATCGTCCGCAGCATCAGGTCGGTCGCCGCCGTGCCGCCGGCGGCGGTGATGCGGTTGCCGTCGGCGACAAAGACCGAGCGGTACAGATCGACCTTCGGGAAAGCCTCGGCGAAGCCGTCGTGGTTTTCCCAATGGATCGTCGCGCGCCGGCCATCCAGCAGCCCGGCCTGCGCCAGCGCCCAGGCCCCGGTGCACAGCCCGCCCAGAATGCCGCCGCGCCGGGCCTCGCGCCGCAGCCAGTTCAGGACCGGACGGGTGGCGGCGCGGGTGATGTCGATGCCGCCGCAGACCAGAATGGTGTCATCGCGCGCGGTTTCCACCAGCCCCTGATCCGGGGCGACACGGGTGCCGTTCGAGCAGGCGACGGGCAGCCCGCCCTCGGTCACCAGCATCCAGCGGTAAAGCTCGCGTCCGGCCTGCCGGTTGGCCAGCCGCAGCGGCTCGATCGCGGCGGCGAAGGACATCATCGTGAAACGGTCGAGCAGCAGAAACACAAATCGCCGGGGCCGGGCGGCCGGGGCAACGCCAAGCGACGGCCGGTCCGGCTGGGACCGGTCCGGGGCAGGGGGCTGGGTGGCGAGGCTGTTCGGTGACATGGCTGGCCCGTGATATCCAGACCAGTTGACCTGAAACGCGCGCCTGCGCAAGCCCGGCCATTGTCAATCCCGACTGATTGCATATCTGGGCGCGATACCGGTATAAGACTGCACCTATCAACCAGAGGATCGTACAATGCCGAAGGACACGCGAAACGCCGCCCCGAACGCCGCCCAGACCTGGGACAAGGCAAGCTGGCGCGCGTATCCGCGCATCCAGATGCCGGATTATCCCGACCCCGAAGTTCTGGCCGGGATCGAGGCGCAACTGGCGCGCTATCCTCTGCTGATCTTCGCCGGCGAGGCGCGGCGGCTGAAGGCCCAGTTGGGCGAGGCCGCGGCCGGCCGCGCGTTCCTGTTGCAGGGCGGTGACTGCGCCGAGAGTTTCTCGGAATTCTCGGCCGACAACATCCGCGACACGTTCCGCGTCATGTTGCAGATGGCGGTGGTGCTGACCTGGGGCGCGCAGATGCCGGTGATCAAGGTCGGGCGCATGGCCGGCCAGTTCGCCAAGCCGCGCAGCGCGCCGACCGAGACGCAGAACGGCGCCGAACTGCCCAGCTATCGCGGCGACATCATCAACGGCTTTGATTTCACCGCCGAATCCCGCGTCCCGGATCCGCAGCGGATGATGCAGGCCTATACGCAGGCGGCCGCGACGCTGAACCTGCTGCGCGCCTTCTCGACCGGCGGTTATGCCGACATGCACCGGGTTCAGGCCTGGATCACCGATTTCGTCAGCGGCCCCGAGGCCGAGCGTTACCGCGATGTCGCCGACCGCATTTCGGATGCCATGTCCTTCATGGCGGCGGCCGGGGTGACGGCCGAAACCGCGCATGATCTGGGCACGGTCGATTTCTACACCAGCCACGAGGCGCTGCTGCTGGAATACGAACAGGCGCTGGCGCGGATCGATTCGACCACCGGCCTGCCGGTCGCGGGCTCGGGTCACATGATCTGGATCGGCGACCGCACCCGTCAGATCGACGGCGCTCATGTCGAATTTGCACGCGGCGTGCAGAACCCGATCGGGCTGAAATGCGGCCCCTCGATCTCGGAAAGCGATCTTAAGGCGCTGATGGCGCGGCTGAACCCGGAAAACGAGCCCGGGCGGCTGACGCTGATTGCGCGTTTCGGGGCGGGCAAGGTCGGCGACAACCTGCCGCGCCTGATCCGCGCGGTCGAGGAAGAGGGCGCGAACGTGGTCTGGACCTGCGATCCGATGCACGGCAACACCATCAAGGCCGCCTCGGGCTACAAGACCCGGACCTTCGATTCGGTGCTGCGCGAGGTGCGCGAGTTCTTCGCCATCCACAAGGCCGAGGGCACCAACCCGGGCGGCGTCCATTTCGAGATGACCGGGCAGGATGTCACCGAATGCACCGGCGGCGTGCGCGCGGTCACCGACGAGGATCTGTCCAGCCGTTATCACACCGCCTGCGACCCGCGCCTGAACGCCAGCCAGTCGCTGGAACTGGCCTTCCTTGTCGCCGAGGAACTGCGGAACCGCCGCGAAACCGCGGGACGCGCGGCCTCGGCCAGCAAGGCGGGCTGAGCCGGCGGAGCTGTTGAGGCGGGTCTGTTGAGGCGCGTCTGTTGAAATGAAAAGGGCGGTGCATGTGCACCGCCCTTTTTCCATGGCCGGTCTTGGCCACGACCTTTTTTTCATCGCGGCCCTATTGCCGTCACCGTCTTTTTCCGGTGCCGCCCTTCTGCATCGCGGGCGTGTTCATCGCCGGCGGCGAGTGGCCATTCCGGCACGCCCTAAATAATCGGCGTTATTTTTTCGGCGGATGCGGGTTTGCCACCACGACCCGGAACCGTGCGCGCCGCTGCTCGGGGCTGGTGGTGGCATCGCCGCCCGCCAGCCCGTCCACGCCGTCGCCACCCTGCGCGGCCGGGCTGTCCCAGATACCGCGTGCTTCGGCAAAGCCGTCCCGCGCGCGGCCCGCGGCCGGATCCTGAACCGATCCGCCCGGCAAAAGCGGGCGCAGGGTTTCCGACACAAGATCGAACCGGCGCGGCGCGCGGCCGATCTGACCATCGCCGACCAGACAGCCGAGCGCGCGGGTCACATCACCAAGATCGGACCGCAGCGGCAGCAGCAAAAGCCCGCCCTTCAGGGGCGGCCGGCCATAGGACGACGGCGATTCGATCTCCATTTCAACGCTTTGAGGGGCGCTGAACACGCTTTCCAGCAGGTCCGAGGCACGGCCCCGGCTGGCCGGGTTGAACAGCGCCGACAGCGGCATGCCGCGCACCTCCATCCCCATGATGTCGATCAGATGCCGCCCCGCCAGCCGGAAACGCGCCGCCCCGGGGGCAAGACGTTCAAGAATGAAGGCATGGCCCAGCACGCGGCGCATGCCCTTTGGCTCGACATCCGAGCGGGCAGGGACCGCGCGGCCGTTGCGCAGGTTTTCCCAATAGGCCCGCATCTCGGTCAGGATCCGCGATGGCCGGCCGGGGTCGAAATCGGCCATGCGGATGACCGATGCGCCGTCCGGCACGGGTGGTTCAAGCTCGGGGTCGAAAAAATCGCTCACGGGTGTATCTGCAATCACATCGGGGCCACGGCCTGGACCATTTACGCGTTAACGGTGTCTGAGACGTCTTGTTCCCCAGGATATTTCGTCAAACCCTGAAATCCGAGAAAAATCTTTCCAAAAGGTTAAGCGGGAAACCATCGCCGCCGCATCTGCGGGGTTGACCCCCGGCCCAAGGCTGCGCCATGTCCGTTGCAGGGCGCGGCCATCGGCAAGGGGTCAGGGACGGGCGCCTTTCGCCAAGGGAAAGACAACCGAATGCAGAACGCTGGACAGCCGCCACAGCCGGAACAGCCCGCTCAGCCCGGCGCGGAACCGCAGCCGATCCGCCGGTCGGGGCTGTTGATCATCCTGTCCTCGCCCTCGGGGGCGGGCAAGACGACGCTGTCGCGGCGCCTGATGGCCTGGGACCCGTCGCTTGCCTTCTCGGTTTCGGCGACGACCCGTCCGCCGCGCCCCGGCGAGGTCGACGGGCAGCATTATCATTTCTGCACCCGGGAGGAATTCGCCGCCATGGTCGACGGCGGCCAGATGCTGGAGCATGCCGAGGTGTTCGGCAACCTTTACGGAACCCCGCGCGGCCCGGTCGAGACGGCGATGTCGGCCGGCCGCGATACGCTTTTCGACGTGGACTGGCAGGGCGGCCAGCAGATCCGCAACTCGGCGCTGGGGCAGCATGTGGTGTCGATCTTTGTCCTGCCGCCCTCATTGGCTGAACTGGAGCGGCGGCTGCGCAACCGCGGGCAGGATTCGGACGCGGTGATCGCCGGGCGCATGCAGAAAAGCCTGTCCGAGATAAGTCATTGGGCGGAATATGATTTCGTTCTGATCAACGACGATCTGGACCGGACCGAGGCGCAATTGCGCGCCATTCTGACCGCCGAACGGTTGCGCCGCAGCCGCCGGATCGGCATGGGCGACACGGTGCGCAAGCTGATGGAGGAACGGCAGTGATCTGGGAACTCGACGGAATTCAGCCGCAATGCGCGCCGGACGCATGGGTCGCGCCCGATGCGCAGCTTATGGGTCGGGTGGTTCTGGAGGCGGCGGCAAGCGTCTGGTTCGGGGCGGTTCTGCGCGGCGACAACGAACAGATCCGCGTCGGCGAAGGCTCCAACGTTCAGGATCTTACCGTGATCCACACCGATCCCGGCTTTGCCTGCACCATCGGCCGCGACTGCACCATCGGCCACCGCGCCATTCTGCACGGCTGCACGATCGGCGACGGGGTGCTGGTGGGCATGGGGGCGATCATCCTGAACGGCGCCCGGATCGGGGCGGGGTCGCTGATCGGGGCAGGGGCTTTCGTGCCCGAAAACCGCGAGATTCCGCCCGGCAGTCTGGTGATGGGGATGCCGGGCAAAGTGGTGCGAGAACTCGACCCCGGGGCGCGCGCGAAACTTCTCGATTCCGCCCGGCGCTATCGCGACAATGCCGCGCGGTTCCGCGCCGGCCTTAAATCGGTGGGGTGAACCCTTGGCCGAGCGTTTGCGCACCTATCTGGACGCGGTGCCGATGGCGGTGATCATCGTCGACGAAACCGAACGGGTCGCCAATGCCAACCGCGCCGCCGAGACCGCCTTTGCGGCCGGCGCCGATCTGACCGGCCGCCCTTTCGTCACGGTTCTGCGCCAGCCGGCGCTGTTCTCGGCCGTCGAAGAGATATTGGCCAGCCCGGTTGTCACCGCCCAGACGCCGGGCGCGGCGCAACGCGTCATCCAGATCGAACTGCCCGCCGATGGCCGGCCGACGCTGTTCGAGGTCACGGTGACCCGGATCGCCGATGGCGCGATGCTGGCCTTTGCCGACCAGACCAGCCAGGGTCAGGCCGAGCAGATCCGGCGCGAATTCGTCTCGAACGTCACGCATGAGCTGCGCACGCCGCTGACCGCGTTGATGGGGTTCATCGAGACGCTGCGCGGTCCGGCGCGCAACGATGCCGAGGCGCGGGAGCGGTTTCTGAACATCATGGAGCGTGAGGCGGGGCGGATGAACCGGCTGGTCGGCGATCTGCTGTCGCTGAGCCGGGTCGAGTCCGGCGAACGCAAAAGGCCGTCGCAAACCGTTGATATCGTGCAGATATGCCGTCAGGCGCTTGAGACGATCACACCCTCTGCCAGAGATGCCGGGGTCCGGCTGGAACTGGATGCCGACAAGACCGTGCAGGCGAAAGTTTCCGGCGATTCCGATCAGCTGGTTCAGGTATTCAACAATCTGATCGAGAATGCGGTGAAATACGGCGGCGCGGGGGGGCTGGTGCGCATTCAGGTCCGCCCCGTGGCGCATGAGCCGGTGCTGCGCGGCCCGGCGTGGCAGGTTGATGTGATTGATCAGGGCGAGGGGATCGAGGCGCTGCATCTGCCGCGGCTGACCGAACGGTTCTATCGCGTGGACAGCCACCGCTCGCGCAAGGAGGGCGGCACCGGGCTGGGACTGGCGATCGTCAAACACATCATCAACCGCCATCGCGGACGCCTGCGCATCGAAAGCGAGATCGGCAAGGGCAGCCGCTTCTCGGTCTTTCTGCCGCAGGCGCCGGTAAACTAAGCGTGCGTGACGGCGCCACGATAAAGCGCGCTGATGCGGGGCTGTACGGCATAACGGAACCGGCGTGGCCTTCGTCGATCATCGCCACGGGAGGGGCGGCGTACAACGATATCATCAATGGGTTGGCCCGATCCTTCAGCGCATAAAAAGAATTTTATTACATTTAAAACAATTAGTTAATATGTAATACCTTGAAGTAACATGAAATCAAGATGAGCCATCGGGCAAGCGAGAAGGTGAATTTGCACCCCGGCGTTTACGCATCCCGATCCATGAAAAAGGTCGGATGGCAAACGGCGCTGACCGGTCCCGGGGCCATTACCCACCTGCGACAATAAGCACCACTCCGCGCCCCCGTCCGTCGATGGACACCCGCGCCGTCACCTTCTAACAACGAAAAACCCCATTCGGATGGGGCGTTACCGTTCGTTGTTTCTGAGTTAGTTGGTTAATGTGTTGATGGGGCAGGGCAGGTCGGCCCAACGACCGCTAAAGATCGTCATGGTCGGTCACGGGGTCAATCTTGGCGGGATCGAGCGGCATGTGGTCGCGCTTTCCGCCGCCTTGCGCGGCGCCGGGCATCAGGTGGCCTTTGCGGGTCCGCTGGATGGCTGGCTGGGGCGCGCGATGGCCGCCGAAGGCCTTGAATGCCAGCACCTGCCGATGCGCGGCATGTATGATTACAGGTCAGCATGGAAGCTGCGCCGTTTCGCGCGGACGTGGCGGGCGGATATCCTGCACGGTCATGCCATGCGGGGCACGCGTTATGCGCTGATGGCGAAAACCGCGCGCATGCCCGTGGTTGCGACCGCCCATTCGACGAATGCCTCGTCGCGATTGCGGCATGACCACCCCATCATCACCGTATCAGATGCGGTGCGGGAGTTCCTGATCGGCAAGGGATTTCCGGCGGAACACATCGTCTCGGTATATCTTGGGGTCGGCGACCTAGGGCTTGCCGCGGCGCCGTCGCCGGCGGGAATTGGGGCTGACCGGCCTTTGACGCTTGGGATGCTTTCGCGGCTGGAACCCGTCAAGGGGCACGACATCGCGCTTGAAGCCGTACATCTTCTACAGAACGATCTGCCGCTGCGTCTGGTGATCATCGGACCGGACAATACCGACTGGGCGCGGCAGATGAAGGCAAAGACCATTGAGCTTGGGCTACAGGATCGGGTCGAATTCAAAGGCGAGGCGAGCGACCTTCGCGGCGTTTTCGACGGCATCGACCTTATGCTGGCGCCGTCGCGCCGCGAGGCGCTGAGCCTGTCGCTTATCGAGGCGGGCGCGGCCGGCCGGCCAAGTATCGGCGCCCGCATCGGCGGCATCCCCGAGGTGATCGAGGATGGACGCTCGGGTCTGCTGGTCCCGCCGGAAGACCCGCCGGCGCTGGCCGAGGCCATTCAGCGGCTGGGCCGCGATGACGCCTTGCGCCAGCGCATGGGGCAGGCGGCGCGGGAAGTGTATGAGGCCCGTTTCACCGAAGAGGTGATGGTCCGCAGGACCGAAGCCATCTATGAACAGGCAATACGGAACAGACAGGCACGTGGATGAGCGGCATATCCATCTTCATGTACCATCAGGTCGGAACTTTCCGCGATATCAGGACGCATCGGGCGTCCTATTGCGACGTTGGACGGTTCCGGGCGCAAATGAATACCCTGCGCCGGTTGCGTGTACCGGTTATTTCCATGTCCGACGCGGCGCTCGCCTTGTCTGGTCAAGCGCCGATGCCGCGACGTGCGGCCGTTCTGACCTTCGACGACGGTTGCAGGAACTTTCGCGAGAACGCATTGCCCATACTGGAGGAGTTCGGTTTTCCTTCGATCGTCTACGCGATCGCCGGCATGGTCGGGGGAACCGCCGACTGGCTTGCCGACGCCGGCCATGCCACGCCGCCGCTGATGAACTGGGATGAACTGAGGGACCTGCAGCAGCGCGGCGTCGAAATAGGCAGCCACAGCCTTCACCATATCCGCTTGGCGGAGCTGTCGCCCGTGGGACAGCTTGCAGAGATGGCGGACAGCAAGGCATTGCTGGAAGACGGACTGGGCCGCGAGGTTCGCCACATGTGCTATCCCTATGGCTCATATAACAGTGACAGTATGCGGGCGGCGGCGCGGGCCGGGTATATGACCGGCGTCACATGTGTGCGGGGCGCTGCGTCGCCAGGTTTTGATCCCATGGCATTGCCGCGCAAGGCAATTTCCTATGGCGACGACAGGTTCGGGTTCATGTGGAAGCTGTTCATGAAGGACGCGCCGAAATCCGGCAAGATCGCAAGCGGAAAGCCTTTGTAAAAACAGGCGCTTGACCGCGATTAGTGCGGTGGCGAATGAAATTTACCGACTGCCCGCGCAGCACCAGCCGGGAAACGCCCACGGATCACCGGCAGCTTTGCGCGATCCTGAACATTCGCATCACGCGAAAGCCGCCAACCCGGCAAGGCCCGTCAAAAAACCGCGCCGGGGCAGAGAGGCGTAACCCGCCGTCCGATATATCCAAAATTGTGATAATCGGTAGACGGGAACCGGCCGCACAAAAGAGGCTCATATAGTACCGCACACAACGCGCGGTATCAGTCAAGCAAAAAATTGCTACCTACAGGTAGACAAAGCGCGAACATAACACGCCGCGCAACCGAGGTGGTATTATTACACCTACCCACCTCAAGTTGCATCATTTTTTGCACCAAGGCACGAATGGCCTTGAACCGCCGGAACCGCGCGACGAGGCAGGCCGAGCCTTACACGCCGCGGCACGCATGTTCAATTGCGCCTTCGGACGAGCCGAAGGTTCAACCGACGCACGAGACGGCTTAGACGCCACCCGCTTCGCGGGTTCAGCCGCGCGCAGCTTCGCCCGATCGACACGTGGCGCGACACTACGCTGCTGCACGACCGCAGGAAGCGCGTCCGACAACACACGTTGCGCACGCGCCACGCGAAACGTGCCGCGAGACGGCTCGCGAACCGTCTCACGGGCCACCCGCGCGACGGGCCGATTTATATCAAGAGTTTGCGCACGCTCCTGACGTGCGCGACGCTTACGAACGCTCATGCTCGACCCTCCACGGTCTCCACTCGCCATCAACCTTAACAAGCGGCCCGAACGCCTTACTCATGGCATCGAGCCGCTCAACCTCGCGCGCGTCCGAAAACTTGCGCGCGATACCGGCTTGTTCACCAAGCCGTTGCCGGTTCTCGCGATACGCTTCGTCGATGACCTCAACAGGCTGTGCCTCCAGATCGGCCACCCGCGCCGCAAGCGCGTGCTTGTCGTACGTCTTACCAACCCATTCAGACATACGCGGCCGATCAGTTTCGACAGGCGCCAACGCGGCGAGATAATCCCGCCGTGTGGCACCTGTCATCATATACCGCCGGGACTTATCGCCACCCGGCGGAAGATATTCAAAAGAGGAAGGCAATACGCCCAACTCGCGCGCCTTCTCCGCGCGCGCCGCAAACCAAGCCGCCCCGAGGGCCGGCTTTTTGCTCAAAGAAAACCAAGCGTTTTGCTTATCCTCTTTAAGCAGGTATTTACAGACATACCTTGCGGATTTATCCGAAAAGGACCAATCCAAATTAACGTGGCCATGCGGCCACTCGCGAATGTGCACCATTCGCTTATGCGGTATCTGGCCGGAGAAACGCTCGGAACTTTCCGGGTCGTGCAAATGCGCCGGGTTATAACCCGGAACTCCCGGAATATCGGCCAAATGCTGAAAAAACAGCAGCGCATGAAAATGCGCGCGGCCTTTCTGATCACCATATTCGCCGGCAACCAGATACCTAACTTTGTGACCCGACCGACGAAGCAGCTTCATAAAAAGCTGGAAATGACGGGGCAGCAGCACCTTATCCGCGAGATCATCGCGCGGAGCATAGGTCAGCGTGATCGCGCAGGACACCTCCGACGTTGCCGCCTCGGCAAGCGAGCGAGCGACATAATCATTCATACGGTTCTGACGACACCGCCAGCACTGGCGACACGCGACGGGCTGCTTTTCCCAATTCGGACCGCGTGACACCCAAACATAGCTAGGGTTGATACACATTTTCGCCTCCTTCGGGTCGTGTCACTAAAAGGGTATGTAAATCAAGAACCACACCCGCCCGCGCGTGAAGATATAACTTCACGCGCGGGACGGACGAATTTGCCCCCCGTCAACTCCGATATATGGAGTCTCCGTTGCCGGGGGACAAATTCTAAACAAATGCCGTGTAAATCAGCGCCAAAAGCAGCGCGCGCAAAGCGAATGCAAAGCATGCTAACTGCTCATATCAGCGCCGAATTACGGCATTAACCAAAATCATTGAGCGCCTGAATAACGGCGAATAGACATCCGCCCAAAAACAGCGCCCAAAAATAAACAACCAAAGCCTTCCAGATCAACCTACACCTCCGTACCGGGCACGAAGCCCGGCCGGAGTATAGCGCACAGGCGGCACATCAGCGAGTGGTCGACGGCGGGAACGGAAATCCCAGATTTCCCAATGCGCAGGATCGTACAAAGACGACCAATTGCCGCCCCACTCAAGGCGCAGCCGATCAGCCGCCGGAACACCGGCGTTGAGGCGGTCGAGGACCCGCACGCCCAAAGCGTGCAGGAACCGCCACTCATCAAGAGACATATCCCAATGATACAGACCGTGGACCACGTCCACAGCCTCACCAATATTATGGGCGGACATAGGATAGCTCGCCTTAGTCCGACCAGATGCACGCAGCCGATCCTGTTCGGCACGGCCCCGAAGGGCCGTGTGCACATAGAGCGGGATACCGCGCCGGCGAGCCGCCTCGATAAAGCGCCCAGACCACGCCATAAGGCGAGGATCGACATGCGCCCAGTTGGCCATGTCGTACTGGCGAAGAGCGGCGTTCGAGGATAAAAAACCACGCGCCTGAAGGCGCTTAGGAGCGTCCCACACCAAACCATCGTCCGGCGTGGACAAAAACCGAGGATCAGGCAACGGCCGTTCGCCCCGGAAGGCAGCGATGATCGCTTGGGGCGTTCGGAGACGCCCCGCGAACAAATCTTGCCACACTTTCGAGACCACAGCACCCGGCCTCATTCTTCGGCCTCATCGGCATCAGGTTCAGGCTCGACAGGCGCGACAGCCGACGGCGCAGGGGTCTTAACAGACCCCTGCCGCCGAACCGCAGCAATCGCCGCGCGCATATCGCGACCGTAAGCACGACGCTCCATTTCGAGAGCGCGAAGCGCTTTCTGAACCTCATACATCGACCCGCTTTCTTCCGGAAGGCGGTCGATGTTGGTGAAAACCTCACCGATCGACGGAAGCACCGTACCGGGCGGCGCGTGAACAAACACGCGAACGCCCTCCGGAGCGTCAACGCGCCACGTCACCGCTTCCGATACCTCGACGTCGAACGAGGTCTCAACGCCCGCGAGGGCTTCACAGCCCTGCGCGGAGATGTAGAGCGGGGCTTGTGCACTGCACCGCACCCGCAGGCGGCCTTTGGCCGCTTCGTATTCTTCATTGACTGACACCTCGTGCCATGAATATGGATCAAATCGCATGCAAAAACCTCGCAAAAAAGGGCCGGGTGACTACCACCCGGCCAGTTACGGCGATAGCCGATTATGGAGCCATCGGCCCCACCGGATACGGGGCACGCGGCGTGCCGTCCGGCATACCCGACCCCTTAACGGCGTCGTAGTCGTCGTTATTCTCGGCGAGGACGTCGCCGATCTGCGTCAGACCGCGAATGGCCACGTTATGGCGTGCGACGAACTCGAACGCATCGGCGTTCGCATCCGAAAAAACGGAATGCGGAAACGGCGCCGGCGCAAGATAATGTTCATCCGAAAACTTCGGATTGACGATCTCGGTTTGCCAGATATTGGACCGGTTTTCAGTCCAGCCGCCGCCGGGTTGGGCCATATAAAAATCGCCGCCCAGCCGCGTGAAGTCACGGTTCCAGCGGTCATTCATGGGTTCGTACCCATACAAGCCGCCCGGCTCATTGTGCTTGGCGTCGATCCGGCGATTGGGCACGTAGTCCACCGGCTCGACCCGCTGAATGTCACGGAGCGCATTCGGAAGATCATTGGGCGCGTCGGCCGAAATCCAGTCATCGCACATGCGTTCGTCGATGCGCTCCGGCAGAACCTCAAGCGTCACGACAATGACGCCACCAACGTCCTGCCGAGGCACGTTAAGCCGCAACACAGCCGACGCACGACCGAGCGTGACCGATTGATCGAGGTTGGCCGCGTCGGTCGCGAACCGCTCGGCAAAGCCGACCGGCACACGCGCCGAGTCAAGCAGCCACGGCCGCTTGAACTCCTCGGGCGGAACCGACATGCCCTGCATCAGCAGAGCGACCAAGGTTTCGTCATTGTCGAACCCGGTCGCATCATTGCCGGCATATGCCGTGCGAAGCTTAGCAAACGCCTGCGTCGTACGGGCCTTGTCGATGTCCGCGAGCGTGATACCGATAGCCGTCCCATTAGGACCGGCGCCGCCAATTTCACCCCAAACGTTTGAAAAGTCGACCTGCCAGTTACCAAGGCCGGGATCGATATAGAGCGGATGGAGATCATCCATGATCGTCTGGCCCGTCGGATCGATACTCAATTGACCCTCACCCAACGGCGGATTGGGAACCGTATCGCCCTCGACCAGACGCCAGATACGCGAACTGTCGTTACCAACGATCTTGCCATCACCGCGCAAACGCACCTGCCCGACAGCAATATCGAGATCGAAATTGCCCAAGATCAACGCGCGTTCATAGTCAGGCACCACACGCGACAAGCGCGACGAAGGCCAGAACGCACGGGGCAGGGTGGTCGCCGCACCGATATCTTCCGACGCGTACGGCCGGCGCGTCAGCCGCGATGAATGCGCAGCGAGCCGGAAATTGTAGATGACCGAAAACGCGTCAAGCAGATCGGTGTTCAGCGGCACGCCTTGAGGCACGTGCAGCCCCAGCGTTTTGAAGAAAACCGACGCCTCCGCCGTCGTGCGTGCCTGCCCCTGAAGCACCGTAAAGAACGGCGGCGGATCGCGATCATCGGCGCCAAGCGCCTTGATCGCTTCGCCGGTATAGGCGTGCATGTATTCGTCGCGCCCCGGAAACTGCGGATGGGCAGTTTTCGGCACAAACCACGCCTGAAAATTCGCCTGAACGCCGTTCAGGAGCGGCTTCGGCATTTCCTTCAACTGGACGTCGATGCCGACGGAACCGGACGCGCTGTCCTCCGCAAGAAGCGGAATGTAGGTGACGGGCACCACCACGCCAGCACGCGCGCTGGACATGGTCACGGCCGCATCGCGCCGGGTCGATTGGGTAAACTGAACGGGAGTCGTGGATTGTCGCGCCATATCATTTCCTCCGATAAGCGTCGCTGGTGGGATTAAGACCGTTGAACGGCCACCCGCGCAGATCGTATTGATCGCGCTTGGATTTTTCTTCCTTCTTACCGCGCTGATACACACGGCCAGCATCCATATCGATGACAAGGCCGGGTTCCGCGAAACCGTCACGAGGCAGGCGCACAGCGCCGGCCTTCGCGGCGGAGCTAAGTTTATTGTAGACAACCTGCGGAGCGCCCCACATCAGCGCAGTAGCCATCTCATCCCATCCCCATGGCTCACCGCCGTCACCTGGGATGATCACCGGTCCACCGGTGAACGCGTTCTCGACCTCGATAACACCGCCGGTATTCGACACCTCATCGACCTTAACAGGACGGCCCGGCGTCACCCGACTTTCGCCGGCAGAAAACTTCCCGGTAGGACCGGAATAACCCGGATTGCGCGCCGACCGCGCCGCCATGCGAGGCGTAACCACCTGAACATTGCGCTGAACGACCTGACCGGACCGACGCCCAAGCGGCGACGGACCAACGCCGATTGAATGAACCGCCTGCGGTTCTATCTGATAAACACCGGAGCGGGCCTGATCCAACCTGATCTTAGCGAGGTCAAGCTCCAGCTGATCAGCCTGACGCCGCCGCGCGGCGTCGCCCGAAATCACATCATCAAGCCCGGCAAGACCGCCGGACAAGAGATCAATCGAGGCAAGGGGAGGGGCACCACCAGACAGACCGGGACCGGTCTGCCCGTACTGCAACATAGTAAGCGGGTTAAACCCGTATTTCGCTGCGGCTTCGCGCGCGCCCTGCGCCTGCGCCAGAAGGTTTTCACGCGGACCGGGTTGCTTTTCATTAGCCTTTTTAAGGCCGAAAAGACCGCCGAGAATATCGACGCCGGCCTTAGCGATACCGAGTATGCTGCCGAGACCAAGCGCCATCAGCGTGCCCTCCGGGACCGGACCGGACCGCGCCAGCCGCTACCGGCCGGCGCAGCCGGACGACTGGCCGACCGCCAGCCCTCGCGCAGATCACCAAGAAGCCGCGCCGGGGTCACCCAGAAAAAATCACAAACGAACCGGCCGACGACTGGCAAGCAATCCTCGGCCGAGTCGAACCATTCTTCGGCATAGCCATGCTGCCACAGCCAGCGCAGCGCCTCATCATACGTGCTAACAGACTGCGGGGTCATACCGTAAACCCCGCACAAAACGCACTATGGAAGGCCGGCGCGATCGTCGCGAACATCGCTCCGAGCGCACCGAACAGGCCCGGAACCAACGTCCGAGCCGCTATGACCCACAGGGGCCGCCAATCCTCGAATTTGAACACAGAAGCCTCCTATACAACCTAGGATGCCTCTATTTGTGATAATCGGTATTATGGAACTACAGCCGATATACGTGGGCCGCTAAAGCAGCCCACGCCCGGCAAGATTGCGCATCAGCGCACCGGCGCCAAAGGTCCATTCGTGACATTCGGTCGACAGCGCCACCCGGTTCGCCAAAGTGCCGATATTGGGTTCATGGATGGTGACCAGATCGTCCGCCTGATGGGTAAAGCCCTGACCGGCCGCGCCGCGATCCTGCGTCGGCGCGAACAGCGTGCCCAGATACAGCATGAAGCCATCGGGATACTGGTGATGACGTCCGCGCGCCTGACTGACCAGATCGGCGGGATCGCGGCTGATCCGCGACATCGAGGACGCGCCGTCCATCACGAAACCGTCCGCGCCCTCGACCCGCAGCGTCAATTCGGCGCCGCGCACGTCGTCAAGGTCATAGCTGTCATCGAACAGCCGGATGAACGGGCCCAGCGCGGCGCTGGCGTTATTGTCCTTGGCCTTGCCCAAAAGCAGCGCCGAGCGGCCCTCGACATCGCGCAGGTTCACGTCATTGCCCAGCGTCGCGCCCAGAATCCGGCCACGGCTGTCGACCGCGAGCACGATTTCGGGCTCGGGGTTGTTCCAGCGGCTGATCGGGTGCAGGCCGACCTGCGCGCCCCAGCCGACCGAGGCCATGGGCTGGCATTTGGTGAAAATCTCGGCGTCCGGGCCGATCCCGACCTCCAGATACTGCGACCACAGCCCTTCCTTCTGCAACGCCGCCTTGACCTCGGCGGCGCGTTCCGAACCCGGCACGATGCCGCGCAGGTTGTCGCCGATGGCGGCCCCGATACGGGCGCGGATTCCGGCGGCGAGATCGGGGTTTCCGGCGGCCTGTTCCTCGATCACGCGCTCGACCATCGAATCGGCGAAGGTCACGCCGCTCGCCTTGATCGCCTGAAGATCGGCCGGCGACAGCAGCCGCAGGTCATCGGCGCCCTGCCCGGCATTCTGCAGATCGGCCAGCGTGCCGATCACCTCGCCGGTTTGCGCATCCAGCCACCCGGCGGGATCGTCCATCTCCAGCAGATCGCGCATGGTCGGCGCCTCGGCGCTGGTGACATCGACCACCTGATCGCCGCGCACCGTGACCAGTGCCGGGCCGATGCCGGGCCGCCAGACACGGCCGACGAAACGGCCACCCGATGGCAGGTTCATCTGTTCGTGCATCGTCATTTCCCCCAACGCAAGGCCACCGGGTCCAGCGGCCGCACCAGATCCATCAACATCGCCCGGGTCGCCGGATGCAAGGGGGCGATCGGGTGGCGGCAGAACTCCGAGCCGATAACCCCGCCTTCCTTCATCACCGCCTTGGCCGAGCGGAACCCGCATTGCCGGTTTTCATGGTTCACCGCCGGCAGCACGCGGGCATAGGCCGCCGTGGCGGCGGCGCGGTCGCCGGCCTTCCAATGCGTAAGCACCGGCTTGATCTGGTCGGGGATCATCGCCGAGGTCATCGCCCCGGTCGCGCCCGCGTCCAGATCCGCCAGCAGCGTGATCGCCTCTTCCCCGTCCCAAGGCCCTTCGATGGCCGCGCCACCCTCGGCGATCAGCGTGCGCAACTTCGCGGCGGCCTGGGCGCATTCGATCTTGAACAGCTTCACCATCTCGATCTCGCGCGCCATGCGGACCAGAAGCGGCACGGTCAGGTCGACGCCTGACAAGGGCGCGTCCTGCACCATGATCGGAATGCCGACCTCGCC
Source organism: Paracoccus pacificus (assembly GCF_042680785.1). Lineage (NCBI taxonomy): Bacteria > Pseudomonadati > Pseudomonadota > Alphaproteobacteria > Rhodobacterales > Paracoccaceae > Paracoccus > Paracoccus pacificus. Next base: position 34,179 of record NZ_JBHUEN010000013.1, on the reverse strand, counting down.
CACGGCGCGGAACTGCTCGAACGTCTGCTCGGCGGTGCCGCGCATCAGCGCACCGTGATAGGGCGGCATCATCATCACGATATCGGCGCCCTGATCCTTGGCTCGGCGCGCGCGGTCGACGACGATGGGCGTGGCGAAATGGCTGATCGTCACGATCACCGGCACCCGGCCCGCGACATGCTCCAGCGACAGCCGGGTCAGCGTCTCGCGCTCGGCGTCGGTGATCAGGAACTGTTCCGAGAAGTTGGCGAGAATGCAGATGCCGTCGACGCCCTGATCGACCATGCAGTCGAGCACGCGCCGCATGCCTTCCTCGTCGATCCGGCCGTCATCGTGAAACGGCGTCGGCGCGACCGGCCAGATTCCTTCGTATTGCGGCATCCCCTGCCCCCCTGGTTTGCGTTGATCGGCGCGCCGTGGCCCCTGCCCCCGCGCCCCTCTGTCCTTTACAGCCATGCCACATCTGGTATACCAAAATCAACAGCCCGTCCGCCGCATGCGAAAGGATCCAGCCACCATGACCGACACCCGCGCCAACAAGCGTTTCCGTTCGCAGGAATGGTTCGACAATCCGAACAATCCCAACATGACCGCGCTTTATATCGAGCGGTATCAGAATCAGGGCTATACCCGGCAGGAATTGCAGGGCGACCGGCCGATGATCGGCATCGCCCAGACCGGCAGCGATCTGGCGCCCTGCAACAAGATCCATGTTTTCCTGATGGACCGGATCAAGGCGGGCATTCGCGACGGCGGCGGCGTGCCGATCGAGTTTCCGGTCCATCCCATTCAGGAAACCGGCAAGCGCCCGACCGCAGCACTTGACCGCAACCTCGCCTATCTGGGGCTGGTCGAGGTGTTGCACGGCTATCCCATCGACGGGGTGGTGCTGACCACCGGCTGCGACAAGACCACGCCCGCCATGCTGATGGGCGCGGCGACGATGGATATTCCTGCGATCACCCTCAACGGCGGTCCGATGCTGGACGGCTGGTGGAAGGGCAAGCGCGCGGGCTCGGGCACGATCGTCTGGGAAAGCCGGCGCCTGCTGGCCGAGGGCAAGATCGACTATGAGGAATTCATCGAGCGCGCCTGCGCCAGCGCCCCCAGCCTTGGCCATTGCAACACCATGGGCACAGCCAGCACGATGAACGCAATGGCCGAGGCCTTGGGGATGTCCCTGCCCGGCTGCTCAGCCATTCCGGCGCCGTTCCGCGAGCGGATGGCCATGGCCTATGAAACCGGCAAGCGCATCGTTCAGATGGTGCTGGACGATCTGAAGCCCAGCGACATCCTGACCCGCGCGGCTTTCGAGAACGCCATCGTCGTCAACACCGCCATCGGCGGCTCGACCAACGCCCCGCCGCATCTTCAGGCCATCGCACGCCATGCCGGGGTCGCGTTGAACGTCAAGGACTGGGAAACCATCGGCTTTGATCTGCCCTTGCTGGTCAACATGCAGCCGGCGGGCGAATACCTGGGCGAAAGTTTCTTCCGCGCCGGCGGTGTCGCCGCCGTGATGGGGGAATTGCAGCAGGCCGGGCATCTGCGGCCCGATGCGATGACCGTCACCGGCAAGACTGTGGGCGAGAACGTGGCGCAGATCCGCTCGACCGATCATGACGTGATCCGGCCATTCACCGACCCCTTGCGTCCGCATGCGGGATTCCTTGTGCTTTCCGGCAACCTCTTCGACAGCGCGCTGATGAAGACCAGCGTGATTTCCGAGGATTTCCGCAAGCGTTTCCTGTCCGACCCGGGGCATGAGGGCGTGCACGAGGCCCGCGCCATCGTTTTCGAGGGCCCCGAGGATTATCACGACCGGATCAACGATCCGGCGCTGAAGATCGACGAACATTGCATCCTGTTCATCCGCAACGTCGGCTGTGTCGGCTATCCGGGCAGCGCCGAGGTGGTGAACATGCAGCCGCCGGACGCGATGCTGAAAGCCGGCATCAACCATATGCCGACCGTCGGTGACGGGCGTCAGTCGGGCACCTCGGAAAGCCCCTCGATCCTGAACGCCAGCCCGGAATCGGTCGTGGGCGGCGGTCTGGCCTTCCTGAAAACCGGCGATATGATCCGGCTCGACCTGAACGCGCGGACCATGAATGCGCTGGTCGACGACGCCGAATGGCAGGCGCGCCGCGATGCGTGGACTGCGCCCACGCTGGTCAATCAGACCCCGTGGGAAGAGATTTATCGCAAGAATGTCGGGCAACTGGCCGATGGCGGTTGTCTGGAACTCGCCACCGCTTATCAGCGGGTGGTGAAAACGCTTCCGCGCGACAATCACTAAGGGGCCAGCGCCATGCCAGAGACCACGAAAACCATCATCGTCACCGGCGCCGGCAGCGGTATCGGCCGGCTGACCGCGCAGACATTCCTGAACGCCGGCTGGCGGGTCGGGCTTGTCGGCCGGCGCGAGGATGCGCTGCGCGAGACGGTGGAAGAGATGGCGGCCGAGACGACAGGCGGTGCGGCAGACGGGGTGGCAAACGGCGTGGCGGGCGCGCTCGTCCTGCCCTGCGACGTCACCGATGCCGATGCGGTCGACGCGGCCTTTGACCGCGCGGTCAGCGAATGGGGGCGGGTCGACGTGCTGTTCAACAACGCCGGCACCGGCAGCCCGCCCCTGACCCCCGACCTGACCACGCCGGAATCGTTCCGCAACGTGATCGAGGTCAATCTGATCGGGGTGTTCAACTGCGCCCGGGCCGCGTTCCGGGTGATGCGCGCCCAGAAACCGCAGGGCGGCCGGATCATCAACAACGGCTCGGTCTCCTCGACCATGCCGCGGCCGGGCTCTATCGCCTATACCGCCTCGAAACACGCCGTGTCGGGCATGACGCGGACCATCGCGCTGGACGGCCGTCCGTTCAACATCGCCTGCGGGCAGATCGACATCGGCAACGCGCTGACCAAGATGGCGCAGGCGATGACCACCGGCGTGCCGCAGGCCGACGGCTCGATCAAGGTCGAGCCGGTGATGGACGCGCAGCTGGTGGCGGATGCGGTCCTGCATATGGCCAGCCTGCCGGATGGCGCGAATGTGCAGTCGATGACCATCATGGCCACCAACATGCCGTTCGTGGGCCGCGGCTGAACATGACGATGGCGCGCCGGTCGGTCTGGCCGGCGCGGTGATCGAACCTGACGGCGGCATGGCCGCCATGTTGCGAAAGGAAAACGCATGCCGCAGATTGTGGCCTTGGGAAGTTACAGCGATTCCGATCAGGCGGCCCTGACCGCGCTCGGGGCCGTGACCGTGGCGTCGAATGATGAGCTGAGAGCCCTGTCCGACGCCGACCGCGCCACGGTCGAGGGGCTGGCGTTCAAGGGCCATCAGCCGTTCGGCGCGGCGGAAATGGCGCTGTTGCCGGCGTTGCGGGTGATCGCGAATTACGGCGTCGGTTATGACGCCATCGACGTGGCGGCGGCGACGGCGCGCGGGATACAGGTCACCAACACGCCGGACGTGCTGAGCGATGATGTCGCTGATCTGGCCGTCGGCATGCTGATCGCGCAGGTCCGCGACTTCGAGACCGGGATCAAGGCGGTCAGAACCGGCACCTGGGCGACGACCGGCGACCTGCCGCTGTCGCGCAAGATGTCCGGGCGCCGGGTCGGGGTGCTGGGTCTGGGCCGCATCGGACGCGAGATCGCCGACCGGCTGGCGGCGTTCAAATCCCAGATCCACTATTGGTCCCGCAGCGAAAAGGACACGCCCGCCGGCTGGGTCTGGCATGACGATCCGGTGGCGCTGGCGGGCGCCGTCGACGATCTGGTGATCGCGCTGGTCGGCGGCCCGGACACCAAGGACATGGTCTCGGCCAAGGTGATCGAGGCGCTTGGCCCCGATGGCGTCGTCGTGAACATCTCGCGCGGCAGCGTCATCGACGAAGCGGCGCTGATCGAGGCGCTTCAGAACGGCGGGCTGCGCGGCGCGGCGCTGGACGTGTTCCAGGGCGAGCCGAAGATCGACCCGCGGCTGGCCCAGGCGCCGAACGTCCTGCCCCTGCCCCATATCGGTTCGGCCACCGTCGAGACCCGCGCCGCCATGGGCGAATTGCAGCGCCGCAACCTGACCGAGGTGCTGGCGGGGCGTCCGCCGATAACCCCCGTGAACGCCCCCAAAGCATCGACGTGAGCGATCGGGGCGATCCCACCTATCCGGCCAACCTTGCCCGCCAGTTGCGGCGCGAGATCCTGATCGGTGACCTGCCCCCCGGCAGCCCGATCAAGGAACGCGATCACGCCGCCCGGCTGGGCGTCAGCCGCACGCCGCTGCGCGAAGCGGTGCGCATCCTTTCGCAGGAGGGGCTGGTGATCCTGCGCCCGCTGCGCAGCCCCGTCGTCGCCGACCCCGGCCTGCAGGAGGTTCTGGACGAAATCGTCGTTCTGCGTCAGCTCGAGATGTTTTCGGGCGAACTGGCCTGCCTGCGGGCCACCGAACCGGAAATCGACGCCATCCTTGATCTGAATGCGCGCGTCGCGGCCGAACATGCCACCGGCGACAAGCTGGACGTGTTCGATCTGGACATGCAGATGCATCGCAATATCGTCGCGGCGGCGCATAACCCGGCGCTGGCCCGGACGCATGGCGAATACCTTGCTCGGCTGTGGCGGATACGGTTCATCTCGGCCAGCCAGCGCACCGATTCCGCCCGGGTTCTGGCCGATCACGCGGGCATGGCGCAGGCGCTTCGGGCCCGCGACGGCGCCACCATGATGCGCCACATCCGGTCGCATTTCGACGGCTTCATCCGCAATGTCGAACGTCATTTCGCCCCGGATGCGGCATCCGGTCCCGCCAACGCGCGGGAAACGGCGGGCGGCCCCGGGCAGCCGGTCAAACTCGGCCGGGCGTGATGCGGCGGCTTGCGTATGGCGGCTTGCGTATGGCGGCGTGGCGCGTCAGTACTGATCCGGCTGTTCTGAACCCTTCCATGATCGCGGAGCGTCGGTCCCCCATGTCGCCACCCACATCGTCACCCATGTCGCCAAAGGATATCCTGCTTGCCGGGCTGATCGCGGTCGCCTGGGGTTTCAACTTTGTGGTGATCAAGGTCGGGCTGCAGAATTTTCCGCCGCTGTTGTTCTCGGCGCTGCGGTTCACCCTTGCCGCCGTGCCGCTGGTGTTCTTCCTGCCGCGTCCGGCGGTCAGCTGGCGGATCATCCTTGGCATCGGCACCGTGCTGGGCGTGATCAAATTCTCGCTTTTGTTCGTCGGAATGGACCTGGGCGTTTCGGCGGGGCTCGCCTCGCTTCTGCTGCAATCGCAGGCGTTTTTCACGCTGATCCTTGCCGCGCTGATCCTGCATGACCGGCCGACGGGCGGCCAGATCGCGGGGGTGTTCGTCGCCTTCTGCGGCATCGCGCTGGTCGCGACCAGCGTCGACGCGGGGTTCACCGTGACCGGGCTGGTCCTGTTGCTGGGCGCGGGTCTGGCATGGGGGTTTTCCAATATTATCATGCGCCATGCGGGGCCGGTGAACATGCTGAACCTGATGGTCTGGGTCTCGCTGGTGCCGTCGGTGCCGATGCTGATCCTGTCGCTGTTGATCGAGGGCGCCGATGCGGACCGGCAGGCGATCGCCGCGTTGAACTGGTACGGGGTCGGCGCGGTGCTTTACGTGGCCTATGTCGCGACGATCCTTGGCTTCGCGGGCTGGGGCTATCTGATCTCGCGCCACGGCGCCGGTCAGGTGGCGCCGTTTTCCTTGCTGGTGCCGATTTTCGGAATGCTGTCCTCGGCGCTTATTCTGGGGGAATCCTTCGGGCCGGCGCGGCTGGCGGGGGCGGCGCTGGTGCTGGTCGGGCTGCTGATGACGGTGATCAGAAAGCCGCGACAGCGCCCCGGCGCCACGCAGGCCCTGCCCCCCGGCGCCTGAAAAGGCTCAGCTTTCGCGCAGCCATTGCATCCAGCCAAGGGTTTCTTCGGTAAGACCCACGGGGATGTATTCGACACCCAGAGGCCGGTTCCAGCCGAGCGAGTCGAGCAGCCGGCAGATGTGGCGATAATTGACCTCGCCCTCGTCTGGGGGGCCGCGATCGGGGACCGAGGCGATCTGAACATGGCCGATCAGCGGCAGCAGCGCGGTGATCCGCCGGCTTAGATCGCCGTCCATGATCTGCACGTGATAGCAATCGAATATCAGCTTCAGATTCGGGTGTCCCATGCGGTCGATCAGCGCCAGCGCATAGTCGGCATGCGACAGGAAATAGCCCGGCATGTCCTGCTGGTTCAACGGCTCGATCAGGATCGTCATGTCATGTCTGGCCGCGGCGTCGCAGGCGTAATCGAGATTGGCGCGAAAGGTCGTGTCGGCCGCCGGCGCGTCTGTAAACCCGGCCAGAAGATGCAGCGCGTCGCATTGCAGCCGGCGGGCGATGGCGATCGACTTGTCGATATCCGCGCGTGCCTCGGCCTCGCGCCCCGGAATGGCGTTGAAGCCGATTTCGCCCGGCGCCCCCTGCCCCGTGTTCATCAGTTGCAGGGGCAGCCCGGTAGTGTCCAGGGCGGCTTTGACGGCGTCTATATCCTCAAGGTCCAGACTGTGGGTTTCGACCGCGTCAAATCCGGCACGATGTGCTGCGAATATCGCCTGAGGTAAGCTCAACTCCGGCCAGAGAAACCCCAAATTCGCAGATAACCGTACCATTCATTCCCAAGAAATACCGTGCACTGTAATCAGATCGGCGACCTGCTCTGCTGTCAAGCCTTGCGGGTCCTGTCCCCGCAACATCAGCGCCAGCCGCGCCGTGGCTTCCAGTTCCTCGATGGCGTTGCAGGCGGTCTCGGGGGTCTTGCCCGCGACGACCGGGCCGTGATTGGCCAGCATGACCGCCGCGCGGCGCCCGTTCAGCCCGCGCACGGCATCGCCCATGGCGGCATCGCCGGGCCGGAAATAGGGTAGCAGGCGGACCTTGCCCAGCAGCATGATCGCATAAGGGGTCAGCGGCGGCAGAAAGTTGTCGGGGTCCTGACCCGGCAGCATCGACAGCGCGACCGAATGGCAGGAATGCAGATGCACCACCGCCCCGGTGCCGTCGCGGGTGTCATAGAACGCCTTGTGCAGCGCCATTTCCTTGGTCGGCGGATCGCCGTCGATCTGACGCCCCCGGTCGTCGAACCGCGCCAGCCGGGCCGGGTCCAGCCGGCCAAAGCTGGATCCGGTCGGCGACACCAGAAGGCCGCCATCCGGGGTTCGTGCCGAGATATTGCCGGTCGAGCCATGCGTCAGGCCGCGCTGATAAAGCGAGGCGGCCAGCTCGCAAAGCGTCTCGCGCAGACGCGACTCGGCAGGGGTCATTTGGCGGGCAGCACTTTCTGCGTCTGCTCGCCCAGCCCCTCGATACCCAGCCGGATGGTTTCGCCGCCGCGCAGGAACACGGGCGGTTTCTGACCCAGACCGACGCCCGGAGGGGTGCCGGTGGTGATCACGTCGCCGGGCAAAAGCGTCATGATCCGCGAGCAATAGCTGACCAGCGCCGCGACCCCGAACACCATCGTCTTGGTCGAGCCGTCCTGATAGCGCTTGCCGTCGACCTCAAGCCACATGGCAAGGTTTTCGGGGTTCGGAATCTCGTCGGCCGTCACCATCCACGGGCCGATCGGGCCGAAGGTGTCAAACCCCTTGCCCTTGTCCCATGTCCCGGTGCGTTCGATCTGCCATTCGCGTTCGCTGACGTCGTTCACCACGCAATAGCCCGCGACATGTTTCATCGCCTCGGCCTCGCTGACGTCCGAGGCGGGCGCGCCGATGACGACGCCCAGTTCGATTTCCCAATCGGTCTTTTTCGATTCGCGCGGGATCTGGATATCGTCATCCGGGCCGACGATGCAGCTGGTCCATTTGTTGAAAACCACCGGTTCGGACGGCACGTCCATGCCGGATTCGGCCGCGTGATCGGCATAGTTCAGCCCGATCGCGATGAATTTGCGCACCTCGCCCACACAGGCGCCCAGCCGCAACCCGTCCTGCGGCTTGCCCTTGACCACCGGCAGGGACGCCGGGTCGATGGCCCGCAGCTTGTCCAGGCCGGCCGGCGTAAGTACGTCGCCCGCAATGTCTTTTACGTGACCCGACAGGTCGCGGACCTGCCCGTCGTCATCCAGAAGACCCGGCTTTTCGGCCCCCGCGGGACCATAGCGCAGCAGTTTCATCAGACTCTCCCTCAAAGCTAGGCCGGACCATATCCGCAGCCTGCGGCCATGGCAATCTGGCATACCAAATTTGACTTGTCTGGACCTCCAATGCAAAAGGCGGCAAACCATGCATACACCTCATCCAAGGAGCGGAAGATGGCATTTACCCCTCATGGCAAGCATCTGGTCGGTGGCGAATGGGTCGCGGGCGACAGCACGTTCAAATCCAGCCCCGCGCATGGGCCGGCCCATGATTACGCCGTCGGATCGCCCGAACTGGTGACGCGCGCCTGCATCGCCGCCGATGCTGCGTTCGAGCCCTATGCCGCGAAATCGCGCGAGGAACGGGCGGCGTTTCTGGAAGCCATCGCCGACGAGATCGAGGCCCGCGCGGCGGAAATCACCGAGATCGGCACCCAGGAAACCGGCCTGCCCGAGGCGCGGCTGAACGGGGAACGCGGACGCACCTCGGGGCAGATGCGGCTGTTCGCCGACCATATCCGCAAGGGTGCCTATCTGGACCGCCGCACCGACAAGGCTCTGCCCGACCGCCAGCCTGCCCCGCGCCCGGAAATCCGCATGATCCAAATGCCGATCGGGCCGGTCGCCGTGTTCGGCGCCTCGAACTTTCCGCTGGCCTTCTCGACCGCCGGCGGCGACACCGCCGCCGCGCTCGCCGCCGGTTGCCCGGTCGTGGTCAAGGGCCACTCGGCCCATCCCGGAACCGGCGAGATCGTGGCCGAGGCGATTGCGGCGGCGATCGAGAAAACCGGCATGCCCAAGGGTGTGTTCAGCCTGATTCAGGGCGGCAACCGCAAGGTCGGAGAGGCGCTGGTCACCGATCCGCGCATCAAGGCGGTCGGCTTCACCGGCAGTCTGGCCGGCGGCCGCGCGCTGTTCGACCTGTGTGCCGCGCGCCCCGAGCCGATCCCGTTCTTCGGTGAGCTTGGCAGCGTCAACCCGATGTTCGTCCTGCCCGCCGCCGCCGCCGCGCGGGGCGAGGAAATCGGCAAGGGCTGGGCCGGTTCCCTGACCATGGGCGCGGGCCAGTTCTGCACCAATCCGGGCATCGCCGTGGTCGCCGCCGGCCCCGACGCCGACCGTTTCGTCAATGCCGCCAAGGCCGCGCTGGCCGAGGTCGCGCCCCAGACCATGCTGACCGACGGCATCGCCAAGGCCTATCATGACGGCAACGAACGCATGGCGCATTCAAATGCCGTCACCCCGGTATTCACCAGCGACAGCAAGGGCCGCGAGGCCTCGCCCAACCTGTACGAGACCAACGCCGACGCGTTCCTTGCCGAACATAATCTGGCCGAAGAGGTGTTCGGTCCGCTGGGTCTGGTCGTCCGCGTCAACAGCCCCGACGATATGGAGCGCGTGGCGCGTGGTTTTCAGGGCCAGTTGACCGCCACGCTGCAAACCGATCCGGCCGACGCGGATCTGGCGCGCCGGCTGCTGCCGGTTCTGGCCGAAAAGGCCGGCCGGGTGCTTGCGAACGGTTATCCGACCGGGGTCGAGGTGGTCGATTCCATGGTCCACGGAGGCCCCTATCCGGCCAGCACCAACTTTGGCGCGACCAGCGTCGGCACGCTGTCGATCCGGCGTTTCCTGCGTCCGGTGGCGTTCCAGAACCTGCCCGACTATCTGCTGGAAGGCGATCTGCTGGCCTGAACGCCCATGGTCACGACCGCCTCTCTGCCGCCCGACCTTGGCCAGCCGGCCCCCGATTTCACCCTGCCGGATCCGTCCGGTAGGCGCTGGTCGCTGGATGACCTCCGGGGCGCGCGCGGCACGCTGGTCATGTTCATCTGCAATCATTGCCCTTATGTGCTGGGGGCGATCGACCGCATCACCCGCGATGCCCGCGACCTTCAGGCGGCGGGTGTCGGCGTGGTCGCGATTTCGGCCAATGACGTGGGCGCATATCCGCAGGACGGCCCCGACCATATGGCCCGGCTGGCGCGGGATCACGGGTTCACCTTTCCCTATCTTTACGACGAAACCCAATCCGTCGCGCGGGCCTATGGCGCCGTCTGCACGCCCGATTTCTTCGGCTACAACGCTGCGGGACGCCTGTGCTATCGGGGCCGGCTGGACGCGGGGGGACGCCAGCCGCCAGCGCCTGGCGCGCCGCGCGAACTCTATCAGGCGATGCGCGACATCGCCCTGACCGGGCAGCCCCCCGCCCGACAGATGCCCGGCATGGGCTGCTCGATTAAATGGAAACGGCCATGAACGTCTGCATGGCCCCGGTCCCGGTGGTTTTCGATCTGGACGGCACATTGATCGACAGCGCCCCCGACATCCACGCGGCGGTGAACGCGACCCTGAGGGCGGCGGGATATGCGCCGCTTTCCTTCGACATGATCAAGGGGTTCATCGGACAGGGCGTCGCCCATACCTGGACCCAGATCGCCCATGCCCGCGCCATCCCCTCGGACCGGATCGAGGATCTTTTGGCCGGGTTCATGACCCGCTATCACAGCGCCACCGCGCTGACCCGGATCTATCCCGGCGTGCTCGAGGCCTTGGGCGCGCTGGCCGATGCCGGTCATCCGTTGGGTATCTGCACCAACAAGCCGATGGGGCCGACCCGGGCGGTGCTGGACCATTTCGGCATCGCGGGCCTGTTCGCCGTGGTCATCGCCGCCGACAGCCTGCCCGAGCGCAAGCCCGATCCCGCACCTTTGCGCAAGGCGATGGCCGATCTTGGCGCCGACCCGCGCAAACCGCAGGGCATCTATGTCGGCGACAGCGAGGTCGACGCCCAGACCGCCATGGCGCTGGATGTGCCTTTTCTTCTGTATACGCGCGGCTATCGCAAGGCGGCGGTCGAGGCCCTGCCCCATCACGCCGCATTCGACGATTTTGCCGCCCTCCCCGCCCTGATCGAGCAATTGCGCGACTGACCGCCGGTCGCCCCCGTTCCGGCTGGTGGGCGATTGCGGGCCGCGCCCGGACGCTTGACACCGGGCCGATGGCCTGCGACGCACGAACATTCCCTGCCGGAGCATTTTCATGGATATTCGCCCGTTGACCCCCGATCTGGCGGTGGCGCCGCAGATCACCCCCGACCAGGTCCCCGCACTGGCCGAAGCCGGCTTTCGCATGCTGATCAACAACCGCCCCGATTCCGAGGTCGGCCCCGAGCTTTCCAGCGCCGCCATGGAACAGGCCGCGCTGGCCGCCGGCATGGCCTATGTCTACAACCCCTTCGAGCCCGGTCAGGTCACGCCCGAGATGATCACCATTCAGGCCGAGGCGATCCGCAAGCATCCGGCATTCGCCTATTGCCGCAGCGGCAACCGCTCGACCGTGCTTTGGGCGCTGAGCCAGGCGGGGGTGCAGCCGATCGAAACCCTGCTGGCGACCGCCGACAAGGCGGGATATGACCTGACCCCGATCCTGCCGCTGCTGCAATCGCTGGCCGGACGCAACGAAGGCTGACGAAAGGCGCACGGGGATGAGCGAGCCGCAGACGCTGGACATATTCGCCGATCCGATCTGCCCGTGGTCGATGCTGGGCAAGGCCAATCTGGACCGGGCGCTGGAAAGCCGGCCCGATCATCCTTTCGTGCTGGCGTGGCACCCGTTCCGCCTGAACCCGCAGACGCCCCGCGGCGGCTATGACCGTGCCGCCTATATGCAGGCGAAATATGGCAATGATGCGGCGCGCATGGACGCGCAGGTCATGGATGCGGCGGCGCGCGCCGGCGTCGATGTCGATCTGCTGGCGATCCGCCGCGTGCCCGACACGACCGATGCGCATCGGCTTTTGCACTGGGCGGGGGTCGAGGGCGTGCAGACCCCGGTCATGTCGGCCCTGATGCGCGGCTATTGGCGCGAGGGGCGCGACATCGGCGACCCCGAAGTTCTGGCCGCGCTTGCCGCTTCGGCCGGCATGGACCCCGCCATGGTCCGGCGCCTGCTGGCCAGCGACGCCGATCTTGACACCATCGCGGCGCGCGAGGCGCACGCCCGCGAACGCGGGGTGAATTCGGTGCCGACCTATATCATCGCCGGCCGCCATGCGGTGTCGGGCGCCCAGCCTGTGGCGCTGTGGCAAAACGTGATTGACGAGCTGAACCAGCAACCGCCGGCCGGGGCCGAGCCGTCATCATGATCCCGGGCGCCTGACCGATGCGAAACGGCGCAGGCGAAGGTTTGCGCCGGTCGACGGTGCGTTTTGGCGGGTATCCCGCGCCGGCAGTCGGTCGCGTCAACACCGGCCGCCATGCGGTGTCGGGCGCCCAGCCGGTGGCGCTGTGGCAGAACGTGATTGACGAGTTGAACCAGCAGCCACCGACCGGGGCCGAGCCGTCATCATGATCCCGGGCGCCTGACCGACCCGAAGCGGCGCGGGCGCAGGTTTGCGCCAGTTGACGGTGCGTTTCGACGGGGATCCCGCGCCAGCAGGCGATCGCGTCAACGCCGGCATTCGGTCCCGGGGGGTTGCCCTCACCCGCCGACAGGCAGAAGAAGTTGGCCATGACCGACTCAACCCTGAACCCCGTCCGCCGCTTGCCGCTGCCCGAATTCATCGGGTTGATGGCGATTCTGTTCGCGACCATCGCCTTCTCGATCGACGCCATGCTGCCGGCCCTGCCGGAGATCGCGGCCGAGCTTGTGCCCGACGATGTCAACAGCGCCCAGCTTGTGCTGACCTCTTTCATGATGGGGATGGGGATCGGCACCTTGTTCGCCGGGCCGATTTCGGACGCCTTGGGCCGCAAGCTGACGATCTCGCTGGGGCTCCTGATCTATATCGCGGCGGCGTTTGGCGCGCATTATGCCAGTTCGCTGGAAAGCCTGCTGGTGCTGCGGGTCTTGCAGGGGCTTGGCGCGGCCTCGCCCCGGATCGTCGGGCTGGCGCTGGTGCGTGACCTTTATCAGGGCCGCGAGATGGCTCGGATCAGCAGTTTCGTGATGATGGTCTTTATCATGGTCCCCGCCCTCGCCCCGGCGGCCGGGCAATTGATCATCAATATTGGCGGATGGCGGGCGATTTTTCTGGCCTTCATTGCGCTCGGTCTGTTCAACCTGACTTGGCTGAACCTGCGCCAGGCCGAAACGCTGGCCCCGCCCGCGCGCCGGCCGCTGGCCTTCGGCACGCTGATCGCGGGCGCGCGTGAGGTTCTGTCCGACCGTCAGGTCATGATCTGCATGGTGGTGATGACGCTGGGGTTCGGCCAGATGTTCGCGCTTTTGGCCAGCGCCCAGCAGCTTTTCGGCGAGACCTATCATCAGGGCGACCGTTTCCCGGTCCTGTTCGCGGCCATGGCGTTGCTGGCCAGCGTCGGCACGATCCTGAACATGCGCTATGTGGTGCAGCTTGGCATGCGGCGGATCGCCAAGGCGGCCTATATGATGCAGATCGTCTCGGCCGCGCTGTTCCTGACCACGCTGCTGACCGGGATCCTGCCCGAGCCCTTGCGTTTTCCCGCCTTCTTCCTGTGGGCGGTGTCGGTCTTTGCGATGGCCGGCGTGACCTTCGGCAACCTGAACGCGCTTGCCATGCAGCGCATGGGCCATATCGCCGGCATGACCGCCTCGATCGTTTCGGCCTTTTCGACGCTGGGCGCGATCCTGATCGCGGCGCCGGTGGGGCTGATGTTCAACGGCACCGCCATACCCGTCGCCTCGGCCGCGCTGATCTGTTCATCGGTCGCGTGGCTGCTTATGCGGCAGTTGGAGGACTGAGGCTGCGGCGCGGGTGCATTCCGCGCCCGCTTGCGCGTAATGCCCGCCCCGGCGAACGAAACGGCGCTTCCGCGAAACGCTTCGTTTAAACAATCCCGTCCACAAAAAATTTGCCGCGGTTTTCCGATTGAAAACCGCGGCCAGATCTGTACCGAACCAATATTTTTGGTAACCACATGCACATAGCAAACGGCCCGTGATGGGACATTAAACAAAAGTTCACCCTCCGTAAACTTGACCAAAACGGCAGGTTGGGGGTCGTGCGGCCCCGTCGGTTACGCGGGCGCTGTTCTTATTTTTTCAGCCAGATCGCGCGCGATGCCGAACGCGCCCTTGATACGGTCCGAATCGCTGGTCCAGTCGCGCCGGATGATGATCTTGTTGTCCTGCACCTTGGCCAGCCCGCGCTCGGCGGTCAGAAAGTCGACCAGCCCGGCGGGGTTCGGGAACTTGTCCATGTGGAACTGCACCGTGGCGCCCTTTGGCCCCGCGTCCAGCCGCGCGATATTGGCGCGCTTCGCCATCGCCTTGATGCGGATGACCAGCATCAGCAGGTTCACCTCGCGCGGCAAGGGCCCGAAGCGGTCGATCAGCTCGGCCGCGAACCCCTCGAGCTCGACCTTGGTGCCAAGCTGCGACAGGCGCCGATACAGGCCCAGACGCACATCCAGATCGGGGACATAGCTTTCGGGGATCGTCACTGGCACGCCCAGATGCAGCACCGGCGCCCAGTCGTCTTCGGGCGTGCCCTCGATCTCGCCCGATTTCAGCTTGGCGATGGTTTCCTCCAGCATCGCCTGATAAAGCTCGAACCCGACCTCTTTGATATGGCCCGACTGTTCTTCGCCCAGAAGATTGCCGGCGCCGCGCAGGTCCAGATCCTGACTGGCGATGTTGAACCCCGCCCCCAGACTGTCGATCGAACCCAGAAATTTCAGCCGCCGCAGCGCCTGCGGGGTCAAGGGCACCCGGGGTTTGGTGGTCAGATAGCAATAGGCGCGGGTTTTCGAGCGCCCGACCCGACCCCGTATCTGGTAAAGCTGCGCCAGCCCGAACATGTCGGCGCGCCACACCACCATCGTGTTCGCGCTGGGAATATCCAGCCCCGATTCCACGATGCTGGTCGCCAGCAGCACATCCGCCGCGCCGTCGTAAAAGGCGTTCATCCGGGCGTCCAGCTCGCCCGCCGCCATCTGGCCATGCGCCACGATCACCTTGACCTCGGGCACCTCGGCCTTCAGCCATTCCTCAAGCTCGCGCAGGTCGCTGATCCGGGGGGCGACAAAAAACGATTGCCCGCCGCGGTATTTCTCGCGCAGCAGCGCCTCGCGGATGGTGATTGTGTCGAATTCGCTGACATAGGTGCGGATCGCAAGGCGATCGACCGGCGGCGTTCCGATGATCGACAGATCGCGCACGCCGGTCAGCGAGAGTTGCAGCGTGCGCGGGATCGGCGTCGCGGTCAGGGTCAGCACATGCACGTCGGACCGCAATTCCTTGAGCCGTTCCTTGTGGGCGACGCCGAAATGCTGTTCCTCGTCGACGATCAAGAGGCCAAGATTCTTGAACCTGACCGATTTCGACAGGACCGCATGGGTCCCGACCACGATGTCGACCGAACCATCGGCCAGCCCGGCGCGGGTGGCGTTCGCATCGCGCGCGCTGACGAAGCGGGACAAGGGGCGCACGTTGATCGCGGTGCCGCGGAACCGTTCGGCAAAGGTCCGGTAATGCTGCCGCGCCAGAAGCGTGGTCGGCGCGACGACGGCCACCTGCTTTCCGGCCTGCGCGGCGACAAAGGCCGCGCGCATCGCGACCTCGGTCTTGCCGAAACCGACATCGCCGACGATCAGCCGGTCCATCGGCCGGCCGGCGGACAGATCGGCCACCACATCGTCGATGGCGGCGGCCTGATCGTCGGTCTCGGTATAGGGAAAGCGGGCCGAGAACGTCTCCCAGTCGTGGTGCGGGGCCTCCAGAACCGGGGCCGGGCGCAGCAGCCGTTCGGCCGCAACTCGCATCAGCCGGTCGGCGATCATCCGGATGCGTTCCTTCAGCCGGGCCTTGCGCGCCTGCCACGCGCCGCCGCCCAGCTTGTCCAGCAGGCCTTCCTCGTGCCCGTAACGGCTGAGCAGTTCGATATTCTCGACCGGCAGATAAAAACGGTCGCCGCCGGCATATTCCAGCGCCACGCAATCATGCGGAATGCCAAGCGCCATGATGGTTTCCAGCCCGGTATAGCGCCCGATGCCGTGTTCGACATGGACGACCAGATCGCCGGGGCTGAGCGAGGACGCCTCGGTCAGAAAATTCTCGGCCCGGCGGCGGCGTTTCGGGGCGCCGATCAGCCGGTCGCCCAACACGTCCTGTTCCGAGATGACCGTCAGCGGGCCCGGATCAGCGGATCCGGCCTCGAACCCTTCGTCGAGCGGCCAGATCGCAAGCGCGACCGCGCCGTTTTCCCGTGGCAGATCGCGCATGCTGGCGATGGCCTTGACGCCACTCAGCCCCTCATCCGCCAGAAGGCCGCTCAGCCGTTCGCGGGCGCCTTCGGAAAAACAGGCGATGATCACCCGACCGCGCTTTTGCCGGTCGCGGATATGGTCGGCCAGCGCGCCGAACAGGCTGAGCTTCTCCTGCTGGCGTTCGGGGGCGAAATTGCGCCCTGCCCGGCCGCCCGCGTCCAGAATGCCCGGCCCCGGCGGCTGCGGCAGAACCGCCAGCCGCACATGCCGACGCGCGTTGAGCCAGTCGGAAAACTCCTCGGCCGAGGGATAAAGGCTGTCCGGCGGCACCGGCTTATAGACGGTATCGGCCCGGTCGCGCCGGTTCAGCGCCTCGCGCCGGGCGTCATATTGTTCGTGGATGGTGTGTTCGCGGGCGTCGACGACCTGATCCAGCCGGTCGTCGGTCATCACCGTGGCGCCGGGCAGATAGTCGAACAGATTCTCCATCCGGTCGTGAAACCACGGCAACCAATGTTCCATCCCCGCCATCTTGCGCCCGGCGCTGATGCCTTCGTAAAGCGGGTCATTGCTGCCGGCCGCGCCGAATTCACGGCGATAGGTCTGGCGGAACCGGGCGATGGCATCGGCGTCAAGAATGACCTCGGACATCGGCACCAGCTCGACCCGATCCAGCTTTTCGGTGGTGCGCTGGGTTTCCGGATCGAACCGCCGCGCGCCGTCCAGAACATCGCCGAACAGGTCAAGCCGCACCGGGCCCGGTTGGCCGGGCGGATAGATGTCGATGATGCCGCCGCGGATGGCATAATCGCCCGGCTCGGTCACCGTCGGCGATTGCACGAAACCCATGCGGACCAGAAATTCGCGCAAGGCGGTCTCGTTCACCCGCTGTCCGACACGGGCCACGAAGCTGGCCCCCGCCACGGTGTCGCGCGCCGGCAACCGTTGCAGCGCCGCGTTCAGCGTGGTCAGCAGGACGAACGGCCCCTTGATCTGCCCCGAACTCAGCGCCGCCAGCGTCGCCATCCGGGTCGAGGATACCGCCGCATTGGGCGACACCCGGTCATAAGGGGTGCAATCCCACGCCGGAAACTCCAGCACCGGGACATCGGGCGCGAAAAACTGCAACGCCGCCCGCACCGCCGCCATGCGCCGGTCGTCGCGTGCCACGAACACCACCGGGACGCCGCGCGCCACCTCGCGCGCCAGCAGCGCGCCGTCATAGCCCTCGGGCGCGCCGGACAGGGTGATCTGGTCGGGGTTAAGGGGTGTTTTCGCCGCGATTTTCGTCATTGCGTTGACCTAACGTGCGGATGGGCGGTGTCAAGATCGGGCGTGCGGGGCTTCAGAAACCCAGCGGATGGCGCAGCATCCACAGCGCGCCCCATGCGGCGGTCACGCCCATCGCGATCACGCCGATCACGCTGGTGATCAGGCGCTGCGACCACAGCGCGCGGGCGGCGCGTTCGGCCGCCTCGGCCGGCGGGACCTGTTCGGTCTGGGCCGCTTCCATCAGCCCCTGCATCCGGCCCGCAAGGCGCACCCGCAGCACCCCGGTGACGGCAAGCGGTGTCAGCAACAGCCATCCGGCCTGTGCGATCTCGACCCCCAGCAGCGCCAGAACCGCCAATGCCGCCAGAACAAACCCGCCGGCGGCCAGGGCAAAGACCGCGACGCCGGGACTGGTCTGGCGCATCGGCAGGGTCAGGGACAGCCAGTCCAGAAGCAAAAGCCGCGCCTCGTCGCCGTCCGGGCCGTCGGCGGGAAAGCGGGCGCGGGCGATCACCTCGGCCGGGACGCCCAGCACACCGCGCCCCATCAGTGACCAGCACAGCACCAGAAACAGCCAGAACCACACGGCCGCGAAGCTGCGTGTCTCAAGATTGGGTAGTCCTTGCAGTATCGCGTCCATCCTCGACCCTTCTGTCTGGCGGTTGAAACCCGATCCGGCCCGGCATTCAAGCGCGAACTGCGCGCCCTTGCACTTGCCGCGCCGGTTATGGCACGGTCCTGCCGCCCGATCTGGTCAAGGACTGCGCTGCGATGCCCCATGTCACCACCCCCGCCCCCTTCCCCGCCGCGCGGATGCGCCGCATGCGGCGCACGGCCGCCCTGCGCGGAATGGTCGCGGAAAACCGGCTGAGCGCCGCGGATCTGATCTGGCCGATCTTCGTGACCGAGGTCGCCGGCGCCGAGGGGCCGATCCCGTCCATGCCCGGGGTTTCCCGGCTGACGCTGGACGGCGCGCGCCGCGCGGCCGAAACGGCGATGGAGCTTGGCATTCCAGCGATCTGCATATTCCCCCATTCCGACCCGGCGCGGAAAACCGAAAGCTGCGAACGCGCCTGGGACCCCGAAAACATCGGCAACCGCGCCATCCGCACAATCAAGGAAGTCGCGCCGGATCTGGCGGTGATGACCGACATCGCGCTCGATCCCTATAATATCAACGGCCATGACGGTTTTGTGGTGAAGGGTGAAATCCTGAACGACGAAACCGTCGCGGCACTGGTCAGGATGGCGCTGGCGCAGGTGGCGGCGGGGGCCGATATTCTGGGGCCCAGCGACATGATGGACGGCCGCATCGGCGCATTGCGCATGGCGCTTGAAGAGGCCGGCCACAAGCATGTGGCGATCCTGTCCTATGCGGCGAAATATGCCAGCGGCTTCTATGGGCCGTTTCGGGATGCGGTTGGCGCATCGGGGCGGCTTGTGGGCGACAAGAAAACCTATCAGATCGACCCCGCGAACCGGGACGAGGCGCTGCGCTGCGTCGCCCGCGATCTGGCCGAGGGCGCCGATATGGTCATGGTCAAGCCCGGCATGCCCTATCTGGATATCTGCCGCGACGTGCGCGAGAGCTTTGGTGTGCCGACCTTCGCCTATCAGGTCAGCGGCGAATACGCGATGATCGCGGGCGCGGCCGACGCGGGCTGGCTGGACCGGCGCGCGGTCGTGCTGGAAAGCCTGCTGGCGTTCAAGCGCGCCGGTTGCGACGGGGTGCTCAGCTATTTCGCCCCCGAAGCCGCGGCCTGGCTGCGCGAGGCATAAGCCATCGGCGATGTTGCGCTGACCGCGCCGTGTCGGCCCGACGGGCATGACAGCGCCGCGCGCTTGCATTAGGATAGGTGCGAACGGGCCGCCAAGTGCCCGCGATGATGCAGGAAAAAGGGACAGGACAATGAGCCAGTCAAGGAATTCGCGGGTCGTGACGGCGACGCCCGCCATGGCCCAATCAAAGCTGACCCGGCGCGGTCTTCTGGTTGCGGGTGGCGCGACGCTGGGTCTTGCTGCTTGCGGCAACGGCGTCGGCATGAATGGCGCGTCGCGGCTGGACGCGCGGGTCGACGCGACGCGGGACTATCTGTTCAGCACCTATCCGGCGGTCCAGCCGATGGCGCAGAATGCGCAGGGTGTGCTCTACATGCCGCTGATGACCGAGGTCGGGCTGGGTTTGGGCGGCGCCTATGGTCAGGGCGCGCTGCGGATCCGGGATGCCACGGTCGATTACTACTCGGCCACCCGTGCCAGTGTCGGGCTTCAGATCGGGGCGCAGCAATACGCCCATGTGCTGATCTTCCAGTCGCAGGACGCGCTGGCCGAGTTTCGTGGCGCCGATGGCTGGGTCGCACAGGCCGACGCCTTCTATGCCCTGCCCGATCGCGGCGTGGCGATGGGCGTGGACAGCGTGACCCAGCAATATCCGGTGGTCGCGATGATCTTCGGTCAGTCGGGCCTGATGGCGGGCGCGGCGATCGCCGGCACGAAATACAGCCGGATCATCCCCAGCTCATTCTGACAAATCGCCTTAAAAAACATACAGAAGCCGCTGAATCCATTGTGGTTCAGCGGCCTTGTTGTCAAAACGGTTCAGATGCGGCGCGCTCAGCCGCCGTGAATGACGCGGACGTAGTTCTTGGTCTCGCTATAGGGCGGGATACCCTTGTAGCGCGCCACCGCCTCGGGCCCGGCGTTATAGGCCGCAAGCGCCAGCCGCCAATCGCCAAAGCGCGAATACATCATCTTCAGATAACGCGCCCCACCCTCGAGGTTCTGACGCGGGTCGGCGGGGTTGACGCCAAGCTTCGCGGCGGTGCCCGGCATCAATTGCGCTAGACCCATGGCGCCCTTGTTGCTGCGCGCCGACGGATTCCAGCCCGATTCCTGCTGGACCAGCCGCAGGAACAGGTTCTCGGGGATGCCGTGCTTTTGCGCCATCGCCTTGGCATGCGCCAGATACTGCCCCTTGTAGCGGCCGCGATAGGCCGGGATCGCGCGGCTGGGCGCGGGGGTCAGGGCGGCGAAACTGGCAACTTTTGGCGCATTGGGGCGCAGCCGCGCGGATTGCGCGTATTGGCCGGCAAGGCGCCGGTCGATCAACTGCGTCTGGCGCTGGAACTGGCTGACCCGGGATTTCGACGAGGCCCCGGAAAGACGAAGCCCCTCGGCGCTGGCCAGGCTGGGTTTGTAGACCGGCGACAACCCAAGAATGACCGTAAGACCAACACCGACAATTCGAGAAATTACCGGATGAACCATATGACTGCCCCTCGCTGTCCGTCGCGAATTTTTTTGTTACTATAAACGTATTTTAACCATTTGCCACCAATTTGGCCGAAATCCGCTGCCCGGGCGGGCGAAGTTTCGCCTATCCGGTGCCCGGGATGGAACTATTTCCCGGCCCGCGTTTGCGCAGCCTGCATCTACGCGCCTGCGGTTGCCCGTCTGCGTTTGCCGGCTCTGCTGATGCGGCGCGGGATCGAACGGGGCCTTTGCAATCACGCCGCGGGTGGTTAGACAGGCGATCACGACAGCAAACGGATGAGGATGCGATGGCCGGAAGTGTGAACAAGGTGATCCTGGTGGGCAACCTGGGTCAGGACCCCGAAATCCGGACCTTCCAGAACGGCGGCAAGATCGCCAACCTGCGCATCGCCACCTCGGAACAGTGGAAAGACCGCAATTCGGGCGAACGGCGCGAGCGCACCGAATGGCATACCGTCGTCATTCATTCCGAACCGCTGGTCCGCGTGGCCGAGCAATACCTGAAAAAGGGCAGCAAGGTCTATGTCGAGGGTCAGCTTGAGACCCGCAAATGGCAGGACCAGCAGGGCAACGACCGCTATTCGACCGAGGTCGCGCTGCGCCCCTTCCGCAGCGAGTTGCACATGCTGGACGGCCGTGGCGGCGGTCAGGGCGGCGGCGGCGATTGGGACCGCGGCGGTTCCTCGGGCGATTATGACAGCGGACCCTCGGGCGGTGGTCAGGGCGGTCAGGGTGGCGGCCGCGACTTTGACGACGAGATTCCGTTCTAGGAAACGTCCGGCACAGGCGTCCGACACAGACGTTCACAACGGCGCCGGGATACGGCAGCCGGCGACAGCGAAAACGGGCGGGCAGCGATGACCCGCCCTTTTTTCGTCGGGTCAGGCCGCGCGGGATTCGGCCAGCACCTGCCGGACCGCGCCCATGTCGACATCCTCGGCCACGAAAGCCTTGCCGATCCCGCGTGCCAGGATGAAACGCAGTTTGCCGTCACGCACCTTCTTGTCCTGCCCCATCAGCCGGATCAGGGATTCGTCATCGGGGAGTTCGGCAGGAATGTCGCGCAGCCGCGACGGCAACCCCATCGCGGCAAGATGCGCCGCGACGCGGCTGGGTTCCTCCTGACTGCACAGCCCCAGCCGGGCCGAAAGCTCGAAGGCGAGCGCGCAGCCGACCGCCACGCCCTCGCCATGCAGCAGCCGTTCCGAATAACCCGTCGCCGCCTCAAGCGCATGACCGAAGGTATGGCCAAGGTTCAAAAGCGCGCGGTCGCCCTCTTCCGTCTCGTCGCGGGCGACGATATCGGCCTTCATCTGCACCGAATGGGCGACGGCATATTGGCGCAGCGCGGTATCGCCCGCCGCCAGATCGGGGCCGTTCTTTTCAAGCCAGCCGAAGAATTTCGCGTCCCCCAGAAGCCCGTATTTCATCACCTCGCCATAGCCTGACAGAAAATCGCGCTTGGGCAGCGTCTTCAGCACGTCGATGTCGGCCAGCACCAGCGTCGGCTGGTGAAACGCGCCGATCAGGTTCTTGCCCGAGGCGCTGTTGATGCCTGTCTTGCCGCCGACCGAGCTGTCGACCTGCGCCAGAAGCGTGGTCGGGATCTGGATAAAGCGCACGCCGCGCCGCAGGACCGCCGCGGCGAAGCCCGCCAGATCGCCGATCACCCCGCCGCCCAGCGCGATGACCAGATCGCGCCGCTCGATCTTTTCGTCGATCAGCCATTCGACGGCGCGCGAGAACTCGGGCCAGCCCTTGGTTTTCTCGCCCGCCGGCAGGGCAAGCTCGGCATGGGTGATGCCGGCGCCGTCCAGCGACCGGCACAGCCGGTCAAGGTGCAGCCCGGCCACGGATTCGTCGGTCAGGATGGCGACGCGCTTGCGCTGGGTCATCGGCGCTATGGCCGCGCCCGCGCCGTCGATCAGACCGGGGCCGATGCGCACGGGATAGCTGCGGCGGCCCAGTTGGACGGTGACTTCCTCAGCGGGCATTACCTTCTCCTTTGGTCAGAAATCCGTTGGCGGCCAGCATCTCGATCATCCGCCGGGCGGTGCCGTCGACGGTGTCGCGGTCGCTGGTCAGCAGCCGCAGATCGGCCTTTGCATAGACGGGGCGGCGTTGATCCACCATCGCGGCCAGGGTCTCGTGCGGGTTCGGCGTCATCAGCAGCGGGCGCGTGGCGCGCAGCCGCACCCGGTTCCACAGCGTTTCCAGATCGGCGTCGATCCAGACCGAGACCCCGCCGGCGCGGATGATCCGGCGATTCTCGGGCCGGATCCACGCGCCGCCGCCGGTCGAGACGATGCCGGGTGGTCCGGCCAGTATCCGCGCCAGCACCTCCGATTCGCGGGCGCGAAAGAATTCCTCGCCATCGCGTGCGAAAATTTCCGTGATCGTCATATTCGCGGCACGTTCGATTTCATCGTCGGAATCGGTGTAAGGCCGGCCCAGAAGCCGCGCGACCTCGGTCCCGACGGCGGTTTTTCCGGCCCCCATCATGCCGACCAGCACGATATGCCGCGCCAGATCGTGCCCCGGTGTCTCGCCCTGTGCCAATCTGCTCTCCCTTGCCTGTCGGTTCCGAATGGCGTGATCTTTCCGATAATGCCATATATATTCACAGCTAACCGGCGAAAGACCGGAAGGAAATGCGGACACGGGCGGCTGGGGCGCCCGGCCGGCGGAAATAACTGGGGCAGACGATGCGCGTGGCTACAATTCTGGTGATTCTGTTCATTCTGGCGCTGCTGGCGCTGGCGGGATACGCCTATCTTGGCGATATGGCGGCCGACCCGCAGCCTGTGCGGGTGCCGGTGCAGGTCGATACGAATGGCTAAGGGGCGGCGATTGGCCGCAAGGCTGCCGGCAATCGCGGCGGCGGCGGCGCTGAGCATGGGATGCGGGGCCACGGCATTCGCCCAGCAGGGACCGCTCAGCTCGAACGACTGGCTGACGGGCAAGGGCGCGCCGCCGCCGCCGGTTTCGACATGGCGTCCCGGCGATCCGCTTCCGGGCGATGCCGTTGGTCGTAGGCCGAAATCGCCGCCGG
This sequence comes from Paracoccus pacificus, assembly GCF_042680785.1. Lineage (NCBI taxonomy): Bacteria > Pseudomonadati > Pseudomonadota > Alphaproteobacteria > Rhodobacterales > Paracoccaceae > Paracoccus > Paracoccus pacificus. The sequence continues at coordinate 10,262 of NZ_JBHUEN010000013.1, read as the reverse complement.
TGGCGCAATCCGGCGCGGTCGAATCGGTCGGCGTCTCGCGGCTGGACGGCGAGAACCCCGATTCGAAAGGTGTCGTCGCCGCACGCGAGGCCGGGCTGCCGGTCGATCTTTGGGGCGAAAGCGAACCCGAGACGCTGGCCACGCTGATCCAGTCCGCCGGACGACCGGTCCTGCCCGCCATGCAGACCCTGTTGCGCCGCGCCTTGCTGACGCAACTGGACCCGCCGCGCGGCAACGGCGCGCCGGGGGCGCTGTTTCTGGCCCGGGTCGACAGCCTGTTGTCGCAGGGCGCGCTTCAGGATGCGGCGCAGCTTCTGGACGCAGCCGGCCCCGCCGACGCCCAGCGTTTCCGGCGGCAATTCGACGTGGCGGTGCTGTCCGGCGACGAAAGCCATGCCTGCGACATCATCCGGAAAACGCCCGGCGTCGCGCCGGATCAGGCCGCGCGGATCTTTTGTCTGGCGCTGTCGGGCGACTGGAACGCGGCCGCGCTGACGTTTCGCGGCGCCGTCGCCCTGGGCGAGATCACCCCGCCCATGGACGCGCTGATGGCGCGCTATCTGGATGACAGCTATGCCGATGCGACCGATCAGATCGGTCCGCCGCAGGAAACCCCCTCGCCGCTGGTCTATCGCCTGCATGAGGCGATCGGCGAGCCCTTGGCTACCGCTTCGCTGCCGCTGGTATTCTCGGCGGCCGATCTGCGCAGCAATTCCGGCTGGAAGGCCCAGATCGAGGCGGCCGAGCGGCTGGCCCGGGCCGGCTCGCTGGACCCTGCACAACTGCGGTCGATCTATTCCGAACAGCAGCCCCCGGCCTCGGGCGGGGTGTGGGACCGTGCCGCGGCGATCCAGAAGCTGACCGGCGCCCTGCAATCGAGCGATAGCGCGGCGGTTGATGCCGCCCTGCCCCCGGCGTGGGATCAGATGGCGGCGGCGGGGCTTTCCGGCGCTCTTGCCGCGATGGCGGCGCCCGAACTGAGCGGGTTTCCGAACCTGTCCGGCCGCGCGGCGCAGATCGCGCTGTGGATCGCCGCGATGGAAGGTCAGCAGCCGGCGAACGCAACGCCCGCCCCCGCCGATGACCGCGATGCGTTCATCGCGGCGCTGGCGCGGGGCGACACCTCGTCCACCCCGGCCCCGGCCGCCGATCCGCAGGGCGTGGCCGCGATGCTGAAAACCGTGTTCGACGCCCCCGCGCCTGCGGTAGACGCTCTGTCCGGGCCATTTGCCGAACTGATCGCCGCGAACCGCCGGGGCGAGGCTTTGCTGCGCGCCATCCCGGCGGTCGATGCGGCAACCGAGGGCGATCTGAATCGTGCCTCGGCCGGGCTTCTGGCCCTGCGCGCCCTTGGTCAGGAAGATCCGGCGCGGCGCGCGGCGGTGCAGATCATGCTGCTGGGGCCGCGCAGTGGGACGGACCCGGGCTGATGCCGGAGCCTGCGCCACCGTCGGGAATACCGGCCGGAACACCGCCCGGAAAACCGGCCGCCATTCCCGACAGCCGCCGCATCTCGGCCTTTCTGGACGCGCAGGCGGCCGAACTCGGCGCGGCGCGCAACACGCTTTTGGCTTACGGTCGCGATCTCGGCGATTATCGCGACTGGCTGGCCGGGCGGGGTCAGGCGATGATGACGGCCACGCGCAGCGACATCGAGGCCTATCTGGGCCATTGCGACGCGCAGGGCTTCGCCCGCAGCACCCGCGCCCGCAGGTTGTCCGCGATCCGGCAGCTTTACCGTTTCGCGCTGGACGAAGGCTGGCGCGAGGACGATCCCGCCATCCGCATTTCGGGGCCGGGGCGCAGCCAGCGCCTGCCGAAAACCCTTTCCATGGCCGAGGTCGGCGGCCTGCTGGACGCCGCCCGCGACCCGAAAAAGCCCGAGGCCGAGCGGTTGCGCGACACCGCCCTGATGGAACTGCTTTACGCCACCGGCATGCGGGTCAGCGAATTGGTAAGCCTGCCCGTCGATGCCTGCCGGGGCGATCCGCGGGTGCTGCTGATCCGCGGCAAGGGCAACAAGGAACGCATGGTGCCGCTGACCCCGCCGGCGCGCGCGGCGCTGCATGACTGGCTGGCGTTTCGCGACGATGCCCCGCGCGACAGCGCACTGGGGCGGCTGGTCGCGGGACCGGGCGCGCGCTTTGTTTTTCCGGCCGCCGGCACCGCTGGCCATATGGCGCGGCAGGTGTTCGGCAGGCTTCTGGACGGGCTGGCGATTGCCGCCGGCGTGCCGCCCGCGCGGGTGACCCCGCATGTCATCCGTCACGCCTTCGCCACCCATCTGCTGGAAGGCGGCGCCGATCTGCGGGCGATCCAGACGCTTCTGGGTCATGCCGATCTGTCGACGACCGAAATATACACTCATGTCCTTGATGCCCGGCTGCGTGATCTGGTGCTGAACCACCATCCGCTGGCCGGGAACTGAGACCCAAACGAGACGCGGATCAACCCGATGACATCTGGATTTCTTGACCTGCAATTCTGGACCACGGCCGGGGCGATCGTCTGCCTTCTGGCGGCCTCGGCGTTCTTTTCCGGTTCGGAAACCGCATTGACCGCCGCCAGCCGCGCCAAGCTGCGCGCCCGCGCCGACCGGGGCGAAAGCGGCGCCGAAACCGCGCTTGCCCTGACCAATGACAGCGAACGGCTTATCGGCTCGCTTCTGTTGGGCAACAACGTGGTGAACATCCTGTCGGCGTCGCTGGCAACGGCGCTTTTGTCGCGGATATTCGGGCATTCCGGGGTGGCGCTGGCGACGCTGGTGATGACGTTCCTGGTGCTGATCTTCGCCGAGGTGCTGCCCAAGACCTATGCCATTTCGGCACCCGAGGATGTGGCTATCCGGGTCTCGCCGCTGGCCCGGATCGTCAAGGCGCTGCTGGCGCCGCTGGTCGCGGTCGTGCGTGTCATCGTGCGGGGGATATTGGCGATCTTCGGGCTCAAGACCGATCCGGAATCGCAGATGTTCTCGGTGCGCGAGGAAATCGCCGGGGCGCTGGCCATCGGCCATTCCAGCGGCGCCATGCACAAAGAGGACCGCGACCGGCTGCTTGGCGCGCTGGACCTTGGCAGCCGCTCGGTCGAGGAGATCATGCGCCATCGCTCGGGCATCGAGATGATCGACTGCGACCTGCCGCCCGAGGCGATACTGGATGCGGTGCTGACCTCGCCCCACACCCGGTTGCCGCTGTACAAGGACGAACGCGAAAACGTGGTCGGCGTGATCCACGCCAAGGACCTGCTGCGCGCGGTCAACAAAGTCGTGCGCGCCGGCGGAACGGTGGCCGACATCGACGTTCTCAGCGTCGCGATGCCACCCTATTTCATTCCCGACACCACGGCGCTGGACGAACAGATGCGGACCTTTCTGTCCCGCCGCACCCATTTCGCGCTGGTCGTCGATGAATATGGCACGCTGCGCGGCCTGATCACGCTTGAGGATATTCTTGAGGAGATCGTCGGCGACATCACCGACGAACACGACACCGAGGCGCTGCCGACCCTGCACCCAACATCCAGCGGCGATTATCTGGTCGAGGGGTCGATGACGATCCGCGACCTGAACCGCGCGCTTGACTGGAACCTGCCCGATGACGAGGCGAATACCGTCGCCGGGCTGGTGATCCATGCCGCCCAGTCGATTCCGGCGCAGGGGCAGGTGTTCAGCTTTCACGGCTATCGCTTCGAGGTCGTGGCCCGGCGCGAGAACCGCCTGACCCGCCTGCGCATCCGGCCGCTTTCATCGCCGTCCTGATCCTGTCCCAATCCTGCCCAGATCCTGCGGCACCGGTGATTTTTTAGCGGGCATTAAGACAGCATTGCCGATTTGACGGCAATGCCGGCCATTGATTTCTGTTGCGGGATCGGGGGCGGGTGATCCAACCTGTCGTCATACCGCATGAGGATGTGACATGGCCGAAACCACCCACCCCGTCGACGAGATATTGCCCCCTACCCGGCTGTTCACGCTGGGTCTGCAACATGTGCTGGTCATGTATGCGGGCGCGGTGGCGGTGCCCTTGATCGTCGGACGGGTGCTGAAGCTGGAACCGGCGGATGTCGCCTTTCTGATCTCGGCCGATCTGTTCTGCTGCGGGGTGGTGACGCTGATCCAGTCGTTCGGGGTAACGCAATGGTTCGGCGTCAGGCTGCCGGTGATGATGGGGGTCACTTTCGCCTCGGTCGGTCCGATGGTCGCCATCGCCGGGCAGAACCCCGGGCCCGAGGGCGCGCGGATGATATTCGGGGCGATCATCGCGGCCGGTATCGTCGCGATGCTGATCGCGCCCTTGGTCGGGCGGATGCTGCGGTTCTTTCCGCCGGTAGTGACGGGGACGATCATTCTGGTGATCGGCGTCACGCTGATGCGGATCGGGATCAACTGGATCTTCGGCAACCCGGTCGGTCCGACCGCGCCGAAGCTGGTCAGCCCCGAGGCCGCGGCATGGATGAAAACCGTCGCCGATCTTTCCGGCGCGGGGGTGGTTCCGGCCATGCCGCAGGGGGTCGCCATCGCGCCGGGCGCGCCGAACCCGCTTTACGGCAATCTCGGCAATGTCGGGATTTCGGCGGTCGTGCTGGTCTCGATCCTGCTGATCGCCCGCTATGGCAGGGGCTTCGTCGCCAATATCGCGGTGCTTCTGGGGATCATCATCGGCGCGGTCCTGACCGGGCTGATGGGGCAGATGAATTTCGAGGGCGCGGCGAAGGCCGCGTGGTTCGGGGTCATCGCGCCGTTCCATTTCGGCACCCCGATCTTCGACCCGGTGATGATCCTGACGATGGTTCTGGTCATGATCGTGGTGATGATCGAATCGACCGGCATGTTTCTGGCCCTGGGCGAGATGACCGGGCGCCCGGTCACGCAGAAATCGCTTTCGGCGGGGCTGCGCACGGACGGGCTGGGGACCCTGATCGGCGGGATATTCAACACATTCCCCTATACGTCATTCTCGCAGAACGTCGGGCTGGTCGGGGTGACGGGGATCCGCTCGCGTTATATCTGCGTGGCGGGCGGGCTGATCCTGATCGTGATGGGGCTGGTCCCGAAGATGGGGGCGTTGGTTGAATCGCTGCCGACCGCGGTTCTGGGCGGCGCCGGGATGGTCATGTTCGGCATGGTCGCGGCGACCGGAATACGCATCCTCAGCCAGGTCGATTTCGCCGGCAACCGCAACAACCTGTTCATCGTGGCCGTGGCGCTGGGGTTCGGGATGATCCCGCTTGTCGCGCCCGAGTTCAAGCAGTGGATGCCCCACGCCATCCACCCGCTGATCGAATCCGGCATACTGCTTGCGACGATCGCGGCGGTGGGGCTGAACCTGTTCTTCAACGGCGCCAATGCGACGCGCGACGACCTGGCCCGCGCGGCTTCGGCGGCGGATCACTAGCGCCGCGATCCGGCCCCCCGGCCGCGCCAAAATTCCCATGCGGCCCCGAGTTTGCGCGGGCTTCGCCTTGCGTCGCCCGGCCTGTGCAAATATCAGGGGCGGGACACGTCAGCCAAGGAATGCGCCATGGACATCGCCGATCGCCGCAAGGCCGACCCCGAACACTGGAAACTCGCCACCGCGATCCGCGTGCTGGCGATGGACGCGGTTCAGGCCGCGAACAGCGGCCACCCCGGCATGCCGATGGGCATGGCCGATGTCGCGACCGAGCTGTTTCGCAATCACCTGAAATTCGACGCCTCGGCGCCGCATTGGTTCGACCGCGACCGTTTCGTGCTGTCGGCCGGCCATGGCAGCATGCTGATCTATGCGCTGCTGCACCTGACCGGGTACGAGCAGATGACGCTGGACCAGATCCGCAACTTCCGCCAATGGGGCTCGATCACCGCGGGCCATCCCGAATACGGCCATGTCGAGGGGGTCGAGACCACCACCGGCCCGCTGGGTCAGGGCCTTGCCACGGCGGTCGGCATGGCCATCGCAGAAGAGGCGATGCGGGCCCAGTTCGGCGCCGATCTGTGCGATCACCGCACCTGGGTCATCGCCGGCGACGGTTGCCTGATGGAGGGAATCAGCCACGAGGCGATCGGCCTTGCCGGGGCGCAAAAGCTGTCGCGGCTGATCGTGCTTTGGGACAACAACAACATCACCATCGACGGCAAGGTCAGCCTGTCGGACCGCACCAACCAGCACGAGCGGTTCGAGGCCGCCGGCTGGCGGGTCCTGTCCTGCGACGGCCATGATGCCGCCGACATCAACCGGGCGCTGCGCGATGCGGCCTCGGGCAAGGACGACCGGCCGGTCATGGTCGACTGCAAGACCATCATCGGCTTCGGCTCGCCCAAGAAAGAGGGGACGGCGGCAGCGCATGGCTCGCCCCTCGGGGCCGAGGAGATCACTGTCGTCAAGCACGCCTATGGCTGGGAATACGGCCCCTTCGTCATCCCCGACGACATCCGCGCCACGTGGCTGGAGATCGGCAAGCGCGGCGCCGCCCCGCGCGCGGAGTGGAACGCCCGCGTCGACGCCCTGCCCCAGGATCAGCGCGACGAATTCGCCCGCCGCATCAGCGGCGCGGTCAGCGAGAAACTCGCACCGACGATTCTGGCCCTGAAGGAACAGGCCAGCGCCGCCCAGCCCAAGGTCGCGACCCGCAAGGCCTCGGAAATGGTGCTGGAGGTGATCAACCCCGCGGTGCCCGAAACCATGGGCGGTTCGGCCGATCTGACCGGATCGAACAACACGCTGACCAAGGATCTGGGCATCTTCAGCCCGGAAAACCGCAAGGGCCGTTATATCCATTACGGCATCCGCGAACACGGCATGGCGGCCGCGATGAACGGGCTTTGGCTGCATGGCGGGTTGCGGCCCTATGGCGGCACCTTCCTGACCTTCACCGATTACGCGCGCGGCGCGATCCGGTTGTCCTCGCTCATGGGGCTGCCGGTGATCTATGTGATGACCCATGACAGCATCGGTCTGGGCGAGGATGGGCCGACCCACCAGCCGGTCGAGCATCTGGCGATCAGCCGCGCCACGCCGAACACCATGACCTTCCGCCCCTGCGACATCATCGAGACCGCCGAGGCGTGGGAATTGGCGCTCTCCTCGGAAACCACGCCCTCGGTCATGGCGCTGTCGCGGCAGAACCTGCCCTGCCTGCGGACCGACCATATCGCCGAGAACATGACCGCCAAGGGCGCCTATATTCTGGCCGAGGCATCGGCGAAGCCGCAGGCGATCCTGATGGCCACGGGGTCCGAGGTCGAAATCGCGATGAATGCCCGCGCCGATCTGGAACAGGGCGGCATCCCGACCCGGGTCGTCTCGGTGCCGTGCATGGAGCTGTTCCACGACCAGCCGGAAAGCTATCGCAAGAAGGTCCTGCCGAAAGGCCCGGTCCGTATCGCGGTCGAGGCCGCCGTCCGCCAGCCGTGGGACTGGCTGCTGCTGGGCGAGCGGGGCAGCGAGGCGAAGCAGGCCTTCATCGGCATGACCGGCTTTGGCGCCTCGGCCCCGGCCGAGGTCCTGTATCGCGAATTCGGCATCACGCCCGCGGCCGTGGTCGAAAAGGTCAAGGCGCTGCTGTGACACTGGCCGCCGGCGGCAGCGCGCGGACCGAACAGTCCCGCGGTATCCTGCTGCTGCTGGGGGCGGTCTTGATCTTCACGCTGATGGATGCGACGGCGAAATACCTGTCGCAGCTTTACCATCCGCTACAGGTCGTCTGGTTCCGCTATGCCGGCAATCTGGCGATCCTTCTGATCGTGTTCGCGCCGCACCTGCGGGAATACGCGCGATCGCGTTCGCCGTGGCTGCAATTCTGGCGGGCGCTGATGCAGATCGCCTCGGCGGGGCTGTTCTTCTTTTCGCTGGTCCATATCGGCCTGACCGAGGCGACGGCGATCATGGATCTGAACCCGGTGCTGATCACGCTGGGCGCGGCTGTGTTTCTGGGCGAGCAAATCGGCCCGCGCCGCGCCGTCGGCATTCTGGTGTCGATGGTGGGGGCGCTGATCATCATCCGGCCCGGTCTCGGCGTCTTTCAGCCCGCCGCGATCCTGCCGCTGATTGGGGCCTTCACCTATGCCGCCGGCGCCATCCTGACCCGGCTGGTGCGCGGTGATTCGACCCGCACCTCGGTCCTGTGGTCGGCCGGGGTCTGCTCGCTGGTCGCAAGCGCCGCCCTGCCGTTCATCTGGCAACCGATCCAGCTCCAGCATTTCTGGGCGTTCGGCCTGATGGCGGTGTTCGGAACCATCTCGCAGGTCCTGCTGATCCGCGCCTTCGCCGTGGCCGAGGCATCGGCCATCGCGCCGTTCGGCTATACCGGGCTGGTCTGGGCGGGGGTCTGGAGCTGGCTGTTCTTCGACAGCCTGCCCGACATGTGGACGGTGGTCGGCGCGGCGGTTATCGTCTGTGCCGGCATTTATGTGTGGTCACGCGAAAGGCAGCAATGAGCGATAGCGAAGTGACCCGGGCCGTGGACGATGCGTCGCTGGCCGACCGTATCGGCAACCGGGCATTCCTGATCGTGATGGGGCTGGCGCGGGCGCTGCCCTATCGCTGGCGAATCCCGGCGGTGGGCTGGTTCTTTGCGCATGTGCTTGCGCCGCTGGCCGGCTGGCGGCGGCGGATCCGCGAAAACCTCGCCCTTGCCCGCCCCGACCTCGGCCCGGCCGAGGTGCGCGCCCTGACCCGCGCGGTGCCCGACAACGCCGGCCGCGCGCTGGCCGAAATCTATTCGGGCGAGGAGTTTACCGACCGGATCCACGCCGCCGATCCGCTGACCGGCCCCGGCCTGCCCGAGCTGGAGGCCGCCGCGCAATCCGGCCGCCCGGTCATCCTCGCCTGCGCGCATTTCGGCAATTACGACGCCATGCGTGCCGCCCTTGCCGGCCGGGGCTGGCCGGTCGGGGCGTTGTTCCGGCCGATGAACAACCGGGTGTTCAACACCCATTACATTCCCGCCATCCGCGCCATCGCCGAGCCGCTGTTTCCGCGTGGACGGTCGGGGCTGACCGCGATGCTGCGGTTTCTGAAGGGCGGCGGCTGGATGTGTCTTGGCTTCGATCAGTTCGACCGCCACGGCGCCACGCTGCAATTCTTTGGCCTGCCGTCCGAGACCGTGCTGACCCCGGCGGAACTCGCCCTGCGTTACGACGCGGCGCTGATCCCGATCGCGGGCGTCCGGCAACCCGACGGCCTGTCGTTCCGGGTCGAGGTCGGCAAGCCGATTCCGCCCGGCACGGCCGAGGAAATGATGCAGGCGCTGAACGACGATCTGGAGCGCCAGATCCGCGCCAACATGGGGCAATGGTTCTGGGTTCACCGCCGCTGGAAACCGCGCCGTCAGAAGAATTCCGAATCGCGCCTGTAGGCCCAGCCGGGCGCGGGCTCTGCCCGGCCGCGACTGTGCAACATCTCGGGGCCGGTGCGCCGGAAACCTGCGCGTTCCAGCACCCTGATCGAGGCCGGGTTGTCGTCGAACACCTCGGCCGTCAGATGGCGCAGATCGAACCGCGCCGTCACCGCCTCGCAAAAGGCCGGCACGATCTCGCTTGCCAATCCGCGACCGCCGACCTCGGGCGCGAGGAAATAATAGATCTCGTTCTCGGGCGGTGCGCCGATCCCGATCGAGCCGATCATCCGGCCCCCCGTCCGGATCGCCAACCGGAACGGCGGCGCGCCCTGCCACGACCAGTCGCGAATGAAGTCGCGCGCCCGGTCGGGGCCAAAGCCCGAATCGAACAGAAACAGCATCCGCGCGACCTCGGGCAGCGAGACGATGGCGGCAAGGGCCTCGGCATCCCCGGGGAGCAACGGGTCCATGATTGTGCGCGCGGTGGCGATCCGGAACGGATTGGCGGCGGCGAAATCGCGCGGGGTCAGCGTCTGGATCGCGCGGGCGACCAGCTTGCCCCGCGCCGCCGAGGGGCGCTGTTCGCTGCCCGCGTCGCGAAACCCCAGCCGGTGCAGCAAAGCGGCCGATCCGTCATTGCCGATCTCGTAACGCGCGGTCAGCGTGCTGTAGCCGGCCGCGAACCAGCGCATCACCGCCAGCCGCGCCGCCCCGGTCGCCAGCCCCCGGCCCCGCTCGGGCGCGGCCAGCCAATAGCCAAGCTCGGCCCCGGTGGTCGAGACCGAGCCGACCAGCCGCCCGCCCGCGCGGATCACGTAATCCCAGCGCCCCGCCTGCTGCGAGATCCAGTGCCGCGCATCGGCCTCATCATAAGGGCACCTCGATTTTTCACTGAATTCCTCTGAACGGACGAGATCAGCGGCTTGAAGCGGGGACTGCGACCGCCC